>CAYSMG010000074.1:0-5725 GCA_964432045.1 uncultured Eggerthellaceae bacterium | reverse complement strand
GCCGCATTGACCAGCAGCTAAAAATCACGCGCATCATGATTGACGCAGTGAAATTGCCCGATGGGGTAGCGCAGAAGCGCCTTGAGCGTTATATGGAAAGTTACCTGTCGATGATGATGTGCATCTGCTCAATCTTTCTTCGCATGATAGGCACCGATGAAGCCGAGCAGAAGCGCGTAGATATCTGGGAATATTTACGCCAGCATAACCCTGGTGTGGCAGGGCGCATTCGCCGAAGCGTGCTGAATATGGGTACCAACCTACCCACTTCACTGGGCAGGCGTGTGGGTATTACCGGTTATCGTATGGCGCAAAAGATTTTCAAGTTTAATTAGGTCTTATCTTCATCTTTGCTTTTGTGCAAGGTAAACACTTATGAAGCAGCTATACTAGGGCGCATTTATTCAGAAATTTGATTCTTCATTAGAAGAGCGGGCATTCGCGAGGGAGTAGAGATGGATCTGCCTAAGGGGCAGCTTACTATCCGTGGCATCATTATCGGGTGCGTGGGCTGTATTATCATTACAGCAGCTTCGACCTACACGGCTCTTAAGATGGGAGCCTTACCTTGGCCCATTGTATTTGCCGCCATTGTCTCGCTTTTCTTTCTGAAGGCACTAAATAAGGGCCATGCAAATCTAAACGAAGCCAATGTATGTCATACCGTTATGAGTGCGGGCTCTATGATAGCCGGTGGTTTGGCTTTTACCATTCCCGGTGCATGGATTTTAGGCTATGCCGATCAGATGAACTGGCTTCAGCTTTTGGCGGTGGCTTTAGGGGGAGCCGTTTTAGGGCTTATCGCAAGCCTTTTACTGCGACGGCACTTCATAGAAGATGAGGCCTTAGAGTTTCCTATTGGTCAGGCAGCAGCACAAACGCTGGTGGCTGGCGAGACCGGTGGTTCGACGGGACGCACGCTTTTTGGAGCCTTAGGACTTGCCGGTATCTATACCTGGCTGCGCGATGGTCTGGCGGTATTGCCTACTATCTTTTTTCAAAACATCAGCTTTCCAGGTATTTCCTTTGGGGTTTATAACTCGCCTCTTATGCTTTCTATGGGCTTTTTGGTGGGTACCTCATCGGTAGTGGTTTGGTTTATAGGTGCTCTTCTTGGCAGCTTTGGCGTGGTTGTTGGAGGTGTCGCCCTTGGCCTTTGGGATAGTGCTACGGGCCAGGGGATTACTTCAAGTTTGGGCATGGGTGCCATGATGGGCTGCGGTATTGCTGTGGTGGTGAAGATGATAGCCACCAAGGCTTATGAGTCTTTGCAGAAAAGAAATACCTCAGCGGGGACTAGGGCTTCTTCAGCGAATGCTAGGCTCGCACAAAAGCAAGCAAATGAAGCCTCAGCGCAAAAGCAAACAAGAGATGGCGTGCAAGGGCCTAAGAGACACTTTCGTCTCACTGCCGGGCTTGTTGGGCTTGGAGCAGCTGCAGTGGCGGTGCTGATTAGCATAGTATTTCCTCTCTCTCCACTGCTTGCTGTTGTGCTTGTGCTTTTCTCGTTTGTGACCTGCGCTATGAGTGCGCAAAGCTGCGGGCAGACAGGCATTGACCCCATGGAGATCTTTGGGCTTATTGTTCTTTTGTTTGTCGCGGCCGCATCTGACACTCCTCAGATTCAGCTCTTTTATGTGGCGGGCGTGATAGCTGTTGCCTGTGGCTTGGCCGGAGATGTGATGTATGACTTTAAGGCCGGAAAGATCTTGGGTACCGATTGGCGTGCTCAGTGGATCGCCCAAGCTATCGGCTCGCTTTTGGGTGTTGTGGTGGCTGTTTTGGTCATGATGGTGCTCTTGTATGCCTATGGGGCCGAGGCCTTCGGTTCTCAGGGCTTCTTTGTGGCGGCGCAGGCCTCGGTGGTAGCCACCATGATTTCAGGTATTCCTTCTCTGGGCGGCTTTATCTTCGGTTTTGCTCTTGGTTTTGTGCTCTACCTTATAGGTGCGCCATCTATGATGTTGGGCCTGGGTATTTACCTGCCCTTTTATATGTCGGCAACCGCTTTTGTGGGAGTCTTAGCAAAGCTGGTATACCAGGCGGTGTGCAGACGCAAGCGGCAAAGGCTTTCGCCCGAAGAGCAGGTGCGGACGAAAGCCCAGCAGGAGCAAAGAGGCCTGGTCGTAGCCAGTGGCCTGTTGGGTGGCGAGTCGGTTATGGGGGTCTTGGTAGCCTTGTACACCATTATCTCGGGTGTGGCAGGAGCCTAACTTAAACAATCAAGGCGGGGTAGCGGGCTAGCGAAGTGAGCGTACTCTCATGGCGCGCATCGCATTGAGTATGGCAAGGACCGCAACACCTACGTCACCAAAGACGGCAAGCCACATATTAGCAATGCCAAGGGCGGCAAGAATCAAAATGATGATTTTTACCCCCAGGGCAAAAACAATGTTTTGCCAGACAATGCGCATGGTTTTACGGGCAAGGTGTATGGCTTTTGCAATATTGGAGGGTTTATCGTCCATTAGCACCACATCGGCTGCTTCAATGGCGGCATCTGAGCCTAAGGCGCCCATGGCAATGCCAAGGTCTGCCCGGGTGAGTACCGGGGCATCGTTTATGCCGTCGCCCACAAAGGCAAGCTTTTTTCCCTCCTCTTGTTGCTCAAGCAAGCGCTCTACCTGCGCAACCTTATCCTGAGGCAGTAGCTGGGCGTGTACTTCATCAATTTTGAGATTTTCTGCAACTGTCTGGGCCACATCGGACCTATCGCCGGTTAACATGACGCACTTCGATACACCGGCAGCATGCAGGTCGCTGATGGCTTGGGCGGCATCTTCTTTGATGACATCGGCGATAACAATATGCCCAGCATAGTTCCCATCGATATTTACATGTAAGATGGTGCCACTAAGCTTGCATTCATGCCAAGCAGCCCCCATTTCTCCCATGAGCTTGTCATTGCCTACCACAACACTGCGTTTGTCCACCTTGGCACACACACCACGACCCGACTGCTCTTCCACCTCTGCAATGCGGCTGCGGTCGATTTCGCCGGAATAGGCCTGACGGAGCGATATGGCAATGGGATGGTTTGAGAAGGCTTCGGCATGCGCAGCATTTGATAAGACGTAGTCGGGGTCAAGCCCTTCTTCGGCATGAATTGCTACAACATTAAAGGTGCCATCGGTAAGGGTTCCGGTTTTGTCAAAGACGACGGTATCAACCTGCGATAAGAGCTCAAGATAGTTTGATCCCTTAACTAAGATTCCCAGCTTTGATGCAGCTCCTATGCCTCCAAAGAAGGAAAGCGGGACGCTAATTACCAAGGCGCAGGGGCAGGACACAACTAAGAAGGTAAGCCCACGCAGCACCCAGTCACTCCAGGTGCCGAGTCCCAAAAGGGGAGGTAGGATGGCAAGCAAAACAGCAGCGGCGGTCACCACAGGAGTATAGTAACGGGCAAAGCGCGTAATGAAGTTTTCGGTGCGAGCCTTTTTCTCGGCGGCATTTTCTACCAGTTGTAAGATGCGTGCAACTGTTGACTCCCCGTAGGGTTTTTCTGTTTGAATGCGCAATACGCCCGATAGGTTAATACAGCCAGAAATTACCTCGGCCTTTGGCTCAACGTGGCGCGGAATGCTCTCGCCCGTAAGAGCCGAGGTGTCCAACTGTGAGATACCCTCTATCACCTTACCATCAAGGGGGATGCGCTCGCCGGCGCGCACCACAATAATGCTTCCAACTTCTACCTCATCGGGGTCTACTTCTACCAGCTCACTTCCTTGTTCAAGGGTGGCAGTATCGGGAGCAATATCCATCATGTCAGCAATGGATTTGCGGCTTTTTCCCACCGCGTAGCTTTGAAACAGCTCACCTACCTGGTAGAACAGCATAACGGCGGCACCTTCTGCCATGTGCGGGTCCGATTCGGGGAAAAGCACCATGGCAAAGGCCCCTAGGGTGGCTATAGACATAAGAAAGTTCTCGTCAAAAACCTGCCCGTGTCCGATATTGCGTGCCGCCTTTAGTAAAACGTCATAGCCTGCAATAAGGTAGGGAATGCCAAACAATACAAAGCTAAGCCATAAGGCTGCCTGCTCGCTGCCTAGCCATTGCTCTAAGGGGGCAAGCTCAACAAAGGCATACACGAGGACAAAAAGAACCAAGGCCACAATGATGCGCACAAGCCAGCGCTTTTGTTTTTTGCTCATACTTAACTCCTTTGTTCGGGGTTGAGTTTTGGGCGCAAGAGACCTTGGCAGGGCTTTTGCGACCTGTCAAAAATAAAGAGAGATCTTCTTGGTGTGTTTGAGGGCCGAACGGCTCGGGCTTCTCAGTGAAGAGCGAGCGAAGAATCAGCGAAGAATAAGACAGTCGCGTTCCACCTTGCTGCAACAGCGCTGCGCCTCGTCAAGGATTTCATCGAAGCGCTCATCGTCTGCCACCAGGGTAAGCTTTTGGGTTATAAAGCTAATCGTGGCTTTTTCCACGCCCTCAATTTTGCTGATGGCATCTTCCATTTTGGCAGCGCAGTTAGCACAATCGAGGTCTTGCATCTTAAAGGTCTTACGCATGAGTCTCTCTTTCTTGAGGAGGTTCTATATTTCTTGTAGGGCTGTGAATCGATCAGTCTTTCTATCTGTCTGAGTGCTCTTGGCAAAAAGGCTGTTCTATTCGCAGATATGGCTCATACCCTGGGCCAGCATCGTGTAAACATGATCATCCGAAAGCGAATAGATCACATTTTTCCCGTCGCGTTGAAACTTAACTAGGCGCGCCTGTTTGAGCGTTCGCAGCTGGTGAGAAACCGCGCTTTGCGTTGCTCCTATCATTTCTGCGAGACTGGCCACACAAAGCTCGGTGCCCATAAGGGCATAGAGGATCTTTATACGGGTGGTGTCGCCAAATACCTTAAACAGGTCGGCTAGCTCATATAAGAGCTCCTCATCGGGCATGCACTCAGGTGCTTCTCTGTGTACATCACCGGGTGCGCCGCTTAAGTCTTGCTCTGCACTGCTTTTCCCGAGGGCCTGAGAAGAGTCCGCCTTCTCTGTATTGTGAACTTTGCTCATCATTCCAACCTTTCAACATATGAGCAACTGTTCATAAGTATAGAAAGCTCCTGCCTTCTGTCAAGGCTAAAAATGAGAATTTTTTGACTTGTACGGATGAATACAGCAAATGAGGGGCTGAAACAGGGCTTAAACAAGGGTATAAGCGAAAGATGGTAAGTCTATTTTCTTCAGTCTCTCTTGGGATAAACAGGTATGATGAGATCAGCATATAGTCATACAGAAGAAAGGCCTAAAACGCGTGAATACTACATTAAACATACCTCAAGAACGCGAGCTTAAGCGCCTTATTGATTTTGAGCGAAGCACCTGCAGTGTCGGGGGAGAGCTCGTGTACCGCTGTGCCTTGCCCTTTCGCCCTGACGATGAGCTGCAGGCTGAACTCATTGAGCGCGGCATGCTTTCCTGCCGCAAAGACCCACGGCGGGGAACAATCGTGGTGATTTCAACAGATGGTTATTCTTACTTTTTGGAGAAGGCCCGGGCCGAGCGCGACGGTGCTAAGGCGCAGCGTCGCGAGATGAAACTGGTGTTTGTTGGAGTTCTTGCTGGTGCAGTCTGTGTGATAGCGGGAGTTTTACTGGGCTATATGCTCTAGACAGAAAGGAAAAGCCCTCCTTATAAAGGAAGGCTTCAAAAGAAATTCCTTAAGTGGTGGACCGTCGGGGACTCGAACCCCGGACCTTGGGATTAAGAGTCCCCTGCTC
>CAYSMG010000073.1:0-5822 GCA_964432045.1 uncultured Eggerthellaceae bacterium | reverse complement strand
AAAGCTGCACGTAAGGAGCGCAATTATGCTAGACATTCGTTATGTTCGCGAACATCAAGAGGAAGTGGCGCAGGCTATGCGCAATCGCAATGCCTCTTGGGACTCATCGCGCTTCTGCGAGCTTGACGAGCAGCGTCGCAGCGCTATTGTTGAGGTAGAAAGCCTGCAGGCCAAACGCAATGCGGCATCTAAGTCTATTGGCAAGATGATGGCTGAGGGGCAAAGTCAGCAGGCCGAAGCTGCAAAAGAGGAAGTTCGTTCTATCAATGAAACCCTTGAACAGCTTGAACACAAACGCAAGGATATTGAAGATCAGCTTTTTGATCTTTTGGCCCATGTACCAAATATTCCCAGCGAAAAGACACCGATAGGCAAGGACGAAACAGAAAACCCCGAGCTTCGTTGTTGGGGTACCCCGCGCGATTTTGCTGCTGAAGGTTTTGAGCCCTTGCCTCATTGGGACTTAGGCGCCAAGCTTGGCATACTTGATTTTGAACGCGGCAACAAACTTTCGGGAAGTCGTTTTACTGCTCTGGCGGGAGCAGGGGCTCGGCTTGAGCGTGCCCTGATTAACTATTTTGCCGACACCCATGCTGCGCGTGGCTTCAAGGAATGGTGGCCGCCGGTGATAGTAAAGCGCCAGGTCATGTTTGGAACCGGTCAGCTGCCCAAGTTTGAAGACGATGTCTATCATGTGGGCGATGACATGTTTTTGATCCCCACGGCAGAAGTTCCTTTAACGAATTTACATGCTGATGAGGTCCTAGATGCAGCCGATTTGCCGCTGCGTTATACCGCCTTTACCCCCTGTTTTCGCGAAGAGGCTGGCAGTGCAGGGCGTGATACTCGTGGCATTATTCGTCAGCACGAGTTTGACAAGGTGGAGATGGTAAAGTTTGCCACACCCGAGCAGTCTGACGAAGAGTTAGAAAGCATGACGGCCGAGGCGGAGTATCTGCTGCAGCAGCTGGGTCTGCCCTACCGTGTTATTGCTCTGTGCACGGGCGATTTGGGCTTTTCTGCTCGTCAGACCTACGATATTGAAGTGTGGCTTCCCAGCTATCAGGACTACAAGGAAATATCTTCTTGTTCTAACTGCGGCGATTTTCAGGCGCGCCGAGCAAACATTAAGTATCGCGATCCTCAGTTGTTCAAGGGAACGCGCTTTGTGCATACCCTTAATGGTTCAGGCTTGCCAGCAGGGCGAACCATGGCTGCCATTATGGAAAACTTCCAGCAAGCCGACGGAAGCATTCGCGTACCCGAGGTCCTGGTGCCCTATATGGGTGGTCTGAGTGTCATTGAAGCGCAAGCGTAAGGCCGGTCCACACAAGGCCACCGAGCCGCTTTCAAAGAGGGCACCGCAGTTTGCCGCAAAGGCTACCACTGCGTCTCAGACAGGAGACTTAGCCTCTGCCGCGCAGAGAGATCAGCGGCCTGATCAACAGGGCACACAACAGAGCGTCCAGCAGAAGGAGACGTCTGAGACTCAGGTGCCTCAGCAGAGAGATGCCTTTGAGACTGAAGTGGCGCAGCTTGGGGTTCCGGAAGTAAGTCGGCAGTCGCCCTCTACAGAAACCCGCAAGGAAGCTGCAGAAATTCGAGAGGGGACTGCGGAAACGCAAGAGGCGGCTGCAGGAACTCAAGGGGAGGCGCAGCTAAATACGGATCCCGCTGCCCAAGACGAGGCTTGTCAGGCTGCTCGTCCCGCTGCCCAAACTGAGGCTTCTCAAGCCGCTGACCCCGCCAATCAGGCAGAGGTTCACCAGGCTGCTCATTCCGCCAATCAGGCAGAGGTTCACCAGGCTACTCACCCTGCCGACCAGGTTGTGGCTCACCCGAAAGAGGGCCGCAGTCTTCATGAGGAAGGGCGCCGAGTGGCCCCTTTGAAAGATCAAAAAACCTCTGCCGAGACTTCTTCTGAAAGAAGAAAAAAACGACCAAGCGCTAGGGCTTTGCGCAAAGTGATTTTTTGGGTGCTTGCGCTTTTGTGTCTGGTGCTGGTATGTATCAGTGCGCTTTTTTGTTGGCATCGCTGGCTGCGCTATGACGACCTCGCCGATTTTCAAGGCGAATGGAGTGTGGAAGGGACAAGCGGCACCATCAGCATTGATGCCGAGTTCATCTATCTCACCAGCTCTGATGAGTTTAGCTATGAGCTTGATACCGGCGCGAAAACTCTCGGTATCAGTTTTGGCAACCTGGAGGGAAATGCGCGCTATCGTTTTTCGCTCGACCGCACCCAGCTGGTTATCCAGGACGGGAGTTACGATTTTTTCACTTCCTTGTTTGATGATATTACCTGGACCTTCGCCTCGCTGTTCAGTCTTCTTACTGGACAGGAGGCGCCAGCCCTAGCCTTCGATGAAAATTCTCAAGTGCTTACCCGTGTGGGTTCGAATACCGATGATACGGATGCGTCGGCTGATGAAGACTCAAGCGATAGCAGCAGCACCGATACCAGCGAAGAGGAGACAACAGAAGCATCCGGTGAAGGCGAAACGGAGGAAGACACCTCCGATACAAGCGCCGACGATGCGACAGGCGCCAATAGCTCAGATACCAGCGATGAGAGCTCTGATACGAGCGATGAAAGCTTAGATACCAGTGTCACCGAGGCCCTCTCTTCTGGAAGCGAAAATGAAGTAGGCAGCAATGCGGTATCTCCTGAGGATGTGCAGTAGTGGCGAGGGGCGCAGCAGTGGCCGAAAGTGCAGCAGTGGCCAAGGGCACAACAGTGACCACAGGCGCAGCGACAGCCAAAGAAACACAGTCCGAAGAGCCGCCAGCTTTGACTTTAAGCCGAATACGGGTGGGGCACGGGCGCATAAGGGCGCAGCTTGAGCTAGCGCCCAAGACCGCGCGCTTCACCTCACCAGAGCTTATCCAGCGCGTGCTGAAACACTATCCTTTCTTGCCTCAGCATGCCTGTGTTAACGAGTCGGGTGCCACCTTTGGCTCGGTTATGAATTACACACCGCTTCCTCACCTGTTAGAGCACCTTGTTATAAGTGAGCAGGCACGGATGAGCCTTGAGGACGAGACCGTTTTTGTGGGAACCAGTGAATGGCTTGATGAGGAGCGGGGCATCGCTTACATACAGGTAAATTTTACCGATGATCTGATTGCCTTACGTGCTTTTCGCGAAGCGACCTCTTTTTTAAACCAGTGCGTGATAGGCTAGCGCGATAATCTTTTAAGAAAGCGGGGAAGCTTCATGACATCAGCCCATATCACCTTTGATAAAACTGACGATAAGCATGCATGTCGTATTGAAAAGATGCGCTCGTCACCAGTACGAGATTTGTTTTCTGCGGCCGTGCGTCCTGATATCATTTCGCTTTCTGGTGGCATGCCCGATGTCTCGCTTTTACCCGTTAACGCTGTGCGTAAGGCGGTACGCGGAGCCATAGAGAACAATCGCGTTGAGGCCCTGCAGTACGGCACAACCGATGGCCGTTTGGGCACCAAGCAGGTGGTGTGCGGTCTGATGCGCGACGAGGGCATTCGCTGTAAGCCCAGCCAGGTCATCTTGACCAGCGGGGCGCAGGAAGCGCTGGACTTGCTTGGCAAGGTCTTTATCGATCCAGGCGATATCATTATCACCGAAGGCCCTACCTATCTTACGGCCTTGCAGGCCTTTTCTACCTACGAGCCCGATGTGCGTACCATCGCCTTTGACGACAAGGGCATGCGCATGGACTTGCTTGAGGCTG
The DNA here is from genome assembly GCA_964432045.1 of uncultured Eggerthellaceae bacterium. Classification (GTDB taxonomy): domain Bacteria; phylum Actinomycetota; class Coriobacteriia; order Coriobacteriales; family Eggerthellaceae; genus Aphodovivens. The sequence continues at coordinate 2,106 of CAYSMG010000073.1, read as the reverse complement.
AACTGGAAAAAATTGGCAAAAACAACCCGCGCTTAAAGTTTTGCTATACCATTCCCAACTTCCAAAACCCCGGCGGGGTGACCATGTCGCCCGATCGTCGCAAGCGCCTCTTAGAGCTTTCGCACGAATACAACTTCTTGGTTGTAGAGGATGATCCCTATGGGCGTCTGCGCTATGAGGGCGGGCATCAAATTCCGCTTAAGGTCCTAGATGAGAGGGTTATTTATCTGGGAACCGTTTCAAAGATCTTTGCTGCAGGTTTGCGTTTGGGTTGGGTGGCCGCCCCGCGTTCCATCATCTCGAAGATCAGCCTGGTAAAACAGGGTGCTGATCTTTGCGGCAGCTCGCTTGATCAGCTGGTGGTGGAACACTATTTCAATAATACTTCCTGGCAACGCACCTTGCAGAAGTTCATAAAGACATACCGGACCCGTCGTGATGCTATGCTGGCAGCCCTAGAAGAGCACTTTCCGCCGGAGGCCAGCTGGACTCGTCCCGAAGGGGGCTTTTTCGTATGGGTAACCCTGCCCGAATACGTGGATACCGGATCAATGCTGGCCGAGGCCCTAGAGGCAGGCGTGACCTATGTACCAGGCGATTCCTTCTTCCCTGGTGGTAGGGAGGGCAAAAATTGCATGCGTATCAACTTTAGCTTTGAAACGCCTGAAAACATTACCGAGGCCATCAAACGCCTTGCGAAGGTTATTGAAGAGAGGCTTGAACTGTACCGCGCCTTTATCGATGCTGGTGCTATTGGTAAAGGCTCGCCGCAAAGAAAATCGGAGTAATACAACTGCGCAGGTAGATTTTCTGTGCGGTATGAAAGGGGTTCTAAAATGGGTTTAAAAATAGCAGTGCTTATGGGCGGAAATTCCTTCGAGCGTGAATTTTCTCTCAAGGGCGGCAAGCAGGTTTGCCTTGCTTTAGAAGAGGCGGGTCATAAGGTTGTGCCGCTTGATACCACCTCAGATCTGGTGCCAACACTGCGCAGCGAACGACCCGATGTGTGTTATATCGCGGTACATGGTAAGCACGGCGAAGATGGCACCCTGCAAAGCCTGCTTGAGTTTTTAGACATTCCCTTTGTGGGATCCTCTGCTTCGGTGTGCCAGCGTGCTTGGAATAAGGACTCCTTGCATTACGAGCTTGCCACCTATCGCAATATCACGGGCGAGCAAGCAGTGGCCTCTTGGCCGCAGGGTCTCTATATTGCCCGCGACGCCTTCAAAGACATGGGTGCGGCAACCGCCCTTGATATGGTCCAGGACCGCGTTATTGGGGGCTATCCGGTTGCGGTTAAGCCTGCTCATGGTGGGTCAGCCATGGGTGTGCATCGGGTCGATAGGCTCGAAGATTTAGGCGAAGCGGTGCTCGATGCGCTTTCTTATGATTCTGCAGTGGTTATCGAGCAGTGGGTTGAAGGCGTGGAAATGGGCGTATCTATCTTGGGTACCGGATGGGATGCCTATGCGCTTCCGCCGGTGGAAATTGTGCCGCGCGAAGGGCGCTATGATACTGCCGCGCGCATGACGGCAGGGGCGGTTGACTTTTATTGCCCGGTGCGGCCAGAGTCGCTTTCTCCTGATGAAGCAGAGGCTCAAGCCATTCGTGCCGAAATTGAGCGAGCGGCCCTTGAGGTGTACCGCGCCTACAATGTGCGTGACATGGGCCGCGTTGACCTTATTTGGGACGGTGCGCAGGCGCGCGTCTTAGAGATGGATGTTTCGCCGGGCATGACGGAATACTCTCTTTTCCCAGCAGCGTGCAAGGGTGCAGGACTTTCGCTTTCTAAGGTGCTTGACGAGCTTGTGCATGCAGCACTTCAGCATCCGCCGGTTTGGTAGTTTTGTTTTTAACAGTCTGAGCGAAGGTAGCTTGCTTCGCCTATCCATCTAGGTTTTCGTTTGGATGGGTGTGACGGATTGGCAACTGTTTTTTAGAGCGCCCATGTTTTCAGCTGCGATTAAGCGGTGCCCACCTATAATGGTTTCACGACAAAGGGCGCAGACAGGAGCGCTCAGAATGGAGGCGCAAAATGAGTAAAAAATTGGGAGCTTTTGTACTAGGCGGCTTGGTAGGGGCAGCAGTAGCACTGCTGTATGCACC
>CAYSMG010000072.1:0-5835 GCA_964432045.1 uncultured Eggerthellaceae bacterium | reverse complement strand
AACCTAGATAGCTGGCACCAAAAACCAGAGTCCTGCCGTTGGACGATACCCCAGCGTAGACATTGCTCGTCTTGCGTTTTGGAAGGCTAGATGGTGGGCCGTGAGGGAATCGAACCCGCGACCTTGGGATTAAAAGTCCCCTGCTCTACCGACTGAGCTAACGGCCCGTTAAACTTCAACACACATCCTCACGCGAAAATGAGCGATTCAGTATTTTAGCGGTGTGCCCTACTTGGGTCAATGCGCAAGTTTGCCTTAGCCACGCTAATCATGAGCTTGATGCGGTTAAGCTGATTAACCTCAGAAGCTCCCGGGTCATAGTCAACGGCAACGATATTACTTTCGGGGTAGCGACGGCGCAGTTCCTTAATCACCGCCTTACCCACAACGTGATTTGGTAAGCAGGCGAAGGGCTGCGTACACACCACATTCGGTGCACCCGTCTTAATCAGCTCTACCATTTCAGCCGTAAGCAGCCAACCTTCACCCATAGAGTTGCAGAGGCTGAGAATCTCACTGGCATATTCGGCCAATTCGTAAATATCGGTCGGGGGCTCAAAGCGAGTAGATTCTTCAAGGGCCTTACGCACTGGCTCACGCAGTTTAGCAATGACCTTCAGCGCAATACGGCTTCCCATCTCGCTTTTCTTTGTCTTGCCCAAGGGTCGCTGAAAAATGCCGCCCGCAATACCAAAGAGGAAAAACTCAATAAGACCCGGCACCACAGCCTCGCAACCTTCGCGTTCGATTACGTCAACAATTTGGTTGTTGGCCGTAGGGTGGAACTTCACCAATATTTCACCCACCACGCCCACGCGCGGTTTGGTGCCCTCACCCTGAAGGGGCAAGGTGTCGAAGTCTTCCACAATTTGACGCACAGTGCGCTTAAATTCAGACCCCTTAAGCCCTCGACTCAGCTGCTCTTTGCACACCGCCATCCAGTGATCAAAAAGACGGGTGGCGCTGCCAGGCTCCACTTCATAAGGACGGGTACGATAGAGGGTCATCATCAGCAAGTCCCCATACTGCAAGGCATAGACTGCCTGCAAAAGCATCGCAGGCGTGATCTTAAACCCGGGGTTCTTTTCGCCAAGATCCTTAAAGGAAAGAGCAATAACGGGCACATGAGGCAAACCCACCGCCGCAAGAGCCTTGCGAATCAGCGAAATATAGTTGGTTGCACGACAGCCGCCACCGGTTTGCGTGATGATAACGGCAAGCTTATCAGTGTCGTAGCGCCCGCTCATAACCGCTTCCATGATTTGTCCGGTAACCAAAATAGAGGGGTAGCAAATGTCATTGTTAACATATTTCAGACCCGCATCTACCGCACCATGGTCAACGCTGGGCAAAAGCTCAAGGTTATACCCATTGCGATGGAAGATATCTATCAGCAGGTCAAAGTGAATCGGTGCCATCTGCGGACAGAGGATGGTATAACCCTCTTCCTTCATCTGCTCGGTAAAGACCGCACGCGGAAATTTAGTGGAGGCACCTTCGCGCTGACGGAAGCGTTCCTGCACTTCAGGTGAAGCTTTCTGCGTGAAAGACTGCGGAAGGCTATGCGTAGATGCACCCACCTGGCGATGAGCCTCAGCTGAAACCTGTGCCACCTGAGCTGCGATTTTGCCTTCCCGTGTGCCATCCGATTCCGCCGCACAGGCTTTCGTATCAGCAATAATCTTTTCCGCATCCAGTGAGGCAAGCGGACAGCCCCCCACTTGCTGAGCGGTCTCAGCCTCTTCATCGGCCTGATCTTTTAAGGCGGCAAGTAGGCTACGCACACGAATACGTGCCGCACCAAGGTTTGAAACCTCGTCGATCTTCAAAACGGTATACACCTTGCCAGCCCGCTCTAAAATCTCTTGGACCTGGTCGGTTGTAAGGGCATCAAGCCCGCAACCAAAGCTGTTCAGCTGGATAAGGTCAAGGTCGCGCCGTTCGGTTGCCACCTTGGCAGCGGCATACAGACGCGTGTGATACATCCACTGGTCAACCAGGCGAATGGGCCGCTCTAGTGTACCTAGGTGGGCGATGGCATCTTCGGTAAGCACCGCCAGGCCAAAACTGGTTAAAAGCTCAGGGATGGCATGGTTGATTTCGGGATCGTTATGATAGGGACGACCTGCTAAAACAATGCCATGGGTGCCCGTTTCTTCCATCCATGCCAAGGTCTCTTCACCCGCAGCACGCATATCACGCTTAAAGGCCTCATCTTCTGCCCAAGCAGCCTCAACCGCTGCATCAAGTTCGGCACGCGTTGGGGGTGTTACCCCCTTGCCCATCAATTCAGGATGGGCCTTGACAAGATCCTCATAGAGGCGTTTTTTCAGCAGTTCCTTGCGATCATAGGGCAACCAGGGGTTCAAAAACTGCACCTCAGAGCTGCGAAGTTCATCGATATTAAGGCGCAGAGCCTCAGGATAACTTGCCACAATGGGGCAGTTAAAGTGATTGCCGGCACCCTCATCCTCTTGGCGCTCCCACTTGCTGCAGGGAAACCAAATGAAGTCGGGGTGCTTTTCAAGCAGGTTCATTATGTGACCGTGAGAAAGCTTCGCCGGGTAACACACGCTCTCTGAAGGCATGGACTCAATGCCGGCCTCGTAGGTTTTCTTGGTTGAAGGATCAGAAAGCACTACCCGCCAGCCCAATTTGGTGAAGAAGGTAAACCAGAAGGGGTAGTTCTCATACATGTTCAGCGCACGCGGAATACCAACGCTACCACGCGGGGCCTCTTGTGGCTCAAGGGGGATATAGCCAAAAAGACGCTGTGTCTTATAGTCGAAGAGGTTGGGAACCTTTGCTTTCTCAGAGCCTTTGCCAAAGCTTTCGCCCTTCTCGCAACGGTTACCGGTAATGAAGCGACGATGCTTGCCCGTCTTTTCATCCTTACCAAAGTCGTTAACCGTAAGCAAACAGGCATTTGAACAGCCCTTACAACGCACCGTCCGATGCGTAGGAGCCAGGGCCTCGATAGCTGCAAGTGACAAGAGACTTGAATGTATTGTCGGCAGAGCAAAAGCATCTGTTGTCAGATCACCGGAATGCGACTGAGCGTCATTTGACTCCTGAGGCTCCTGGGACCCCTGGAGCCCCTGAAGCTTCTGGATAAAGGCTTCACTTTGTTTGCTCGCAGAAGTCTTTTCGGCTAAACAGGCCGCATGGTAGCGATCACGAGCCAAAAGCGCTGCACCAAAGGCACCCATATTGCCGGCAATATCGGGCCGCACGGCATTTACTTCTGAAAGCTGCTCAAAAGCGCGCAGTACGGCATCATTTAAGAAGGTGCCGCCCTGCACTATTACCTTGGTTCCTACATCATGGGGATCACGAATCTTAATAACCTTAAAGAGGGCATTTTTAATAACCGAAATGGCCAAGCCAGCAGCAATATCACCCACCGTTGCGCCCTCTTTTTGCGCCTGCTTCACACGGCTGTTCATAAAGACCGTGCAACGACTTCCCAAATCAACGGGTGCTTTAGCACGAATGGCCGTCTGGGCAAATTCTGCGACATCAAGATTAAGACCACTGGCAAAGCTTTCAATAAAGCTGCCACAGCCCGACGAACAGGCCTCATTAAGCATAATGTGGTCTATCACGCCATCTTTAACACGCAGGCACTTCATGTCCTGCCCGCCAATATCAAGGATGAACTCAACACCTGGCAGCATTTCCTGAGCACCGCGCAAGTGAGCCACGGTCTCAATTTCACCCGAGTCAACCCGCAGGGCCTCAAGCAAAAGCGCCTCACCATAACCAGTAACCGTTGCATGCCCAATATAGACGCGCGGGTTTCCTGCCTCATCAGCAGGAAGAGCCTGGTACATAGCCCCTAAAGCCGATTTTGCGCAACCTAAAACATCACCCTTGTTGCTTGCGTAGTGACTCCACAAAAGCGCACCGTCTTCGGCAATAAGTGCCGCCTTAAAGGTGGTAGAGCCCGCATCGATGCCTAAGTAGGCTACCCCCTCATAACTTGCCAGCTCGCCTCTGCGCACACATTCGGCATCGTGGCGTTCTTTAAAGGCGGCGTAGTCCTGCTCACTCGCAAAGAGAGGATCAAGGCGCACCACCTCAGAACCCTGCACATCACCTAAGTTTTTCAGACGTACTACAACCTCATTCAGGCGCTCGGGCTTGGCGTGTTCGCTTTTAGCACCCGCGATAGCGCAGCCGCTGGCAACAAAGAGATGAGCATTTTCCGGCACAATAATATGCTCTTCATCAAGGGCAAGGGTTTCATAGAAACGATTGCGCAGTTCAGGTAGATACTGCAAGGGACCGCCCAAAAAAGCAACATATCCCCTGATGGGACGACCACAAGCTAAACCAGAAATCGTCTGGGTTACCACCGACTGGAAAATCGAGGCAGCGATATCTTCCTTGCGCGCACCCTCGTTGAGAAGAGGCTGCACATCGGTTTTAGCAAAGACACCACAGCGACTTGCGATGGGGTAAATAGTGGCGTGACTTTTTGCAAGCTCGTTTAGTCCAGCAGCATCGGTATCAAGAAGGGCTGCCATCTGATCGATAAAGGCACCGGTACCACCAGCGCAAGTACCGTTCATACGCTGCTCAATACCCTGATCGAAATAGATGATCTTGGCATCCTCGCCGCCTAATTCAATGGCGACATCGGTTTTCGGAATAAAGGTTTCAACAGCTGTCTTGCTGGCTATAACCTCTTGAACAAACTCAATGCCAAGCCACTGTGCCAAGAGCAGGCCGCCTGAGCCGGTAATGGCGATGCTCATGGTATTTTCGCCAAACTGCTGGGCTGCCTCTTCCAAGACCTCCACGATGGTGGCACGCACATCAGCATGATGGCGCTGATAGATTGAATAGCGGACAGTGTACTGGTCATCCAAGATGGCTAATTTAACCGTTGTTGAACCAACGTCAATACCAATATGTAGGGTTTCCTGCGTCATGATTTCCTCCGAATAGCTGCAGGCGCTACAGCGTAATTGATTCGCCTGGTTTTATGAATAGCAAGCGCATGGCAATAAGAGCCATCTCCTGCGGTGACTCATTCATACCGGTCTCTATCCAGCGCTGAATAACCCCCAAATAGGCCGAAGCAAAAAAGGCAACATAGTACTGGACAAAGGGGGTGGGATTTTCCCTATAGCGTTTGTGAAGGATGGACTGAATAAGGTTTGCACAGACGGCATCGCGCAGGCGCGGGCCAAAGCGCACATCGCCCCTCGGGCCCAAAACAGCATGCAGAAAATCGCCCTGGGTTTTAAGGTAATCAAAAAGCTCAACCAAAAAAGGAAGGGGCTTTTTTTTGGCGCGGTAACGCACCAGGTCTACCATGCTTAACTTGCTCATACTCTCTTGGATACGAGCAAGCTCGTCCATGATCTCATCTTCCAAGGTGAGCAGCAGATCATCTTTATCGTGAAAATGATTGTAGAAAGTACCTCGGTTGAGATCAGCCCGTTCGCACAAATCATTTACGGTAAAGCCATCCAGCCCACGTTCTTCCATAAGAGAAATAAGGGCAGCACGCAAAGCACGTCGTGAACGCGTAATGCGCCGATCAGTCTTATCTTTTAAGGCGGCTGAAGCCATCCTGTCCCTCTCAGCATTATTCAACATCAAGACCAATAATGAACACGATGTTCATTATTGGCAGTGAGCATTATAGGGACAAAAAAAGCCGCTGTAAATCAAAGGAAGGTGACGAAAGCGTAACTTGTTGTTAGATACCCTCTTTTAGATACGTACTTGCATCCTGTGGTGTAAGGGCAGCAACCGGCGAATGAGCGATGAGTTGCTCGTCAGTAGTAACGAGAAGATCAGCCTTGGCGCGCAGTGCCGCCG
>CAYSMG010000071.1:4221-5944 GCA_964432045.1 uncultured Eggerthellaceae bacterium | reverse complement strand
GCTCAAGACCCTCTTTAACCACCAAAGCAGAAGAGAGGGGGAAAGCGCCTCCCCCCAAGCTTTGAGCCTGGTCTAAAATCCAGCCCCTTGCCGGACCAAGAGCCTCATTAGAAACCCGTTCACTTTCCTCAAGTGCCTTAATGCGTGAACGCATCAGAGCCACTTCCTCACGAGCCGCATCAAGGTCTCTCCGCAAGCTCTCGCGCGCCTTAAGCGCCGCTGCCGCTGCCTCACGCGCCTGGGCATCCTGAGCTTGCAGCGTCTCAAGTTCTTGCTTTGCTGAAGAAAGTTTCTCTTCTAAGGTACTCCGCTCAGCCCCTGCCGATTCAAGTTGGCTTTTCAATTCTTGCTGGCGGGTTTTTACCAACTGTACCTGGGCTAAATCATTTGCAAGTTTTTCACGTACCGAAGCGAGGTCACGCTGGGCTTTTTCCTGAGCGCCTTGTATCTCGTTTCGCTGCTTCTCTAGCTGAGCTATGTCTGTATCAGCCTTGCGATGCTCAGCGGTAAGCTGGGTATGTTCTTCGCTCAAATGAGCTACTTGCTTATCGACCTGAGCTTTTTGACTACGCAGCTCCTCGCACTGTTTTTGCGCCTGGCTTAGATCGGCTTGCAGTTGGTCACGACGCGTCTTATTTGTTTCTAGGTTCAGCTCTAGCTGCACGGCATAGTTTTGTGCAGATCGACGCTTCTCACGCAAAAGCAGCGCTGCCGCATCAAGACGCTCCACCGCCGAAGAGGCCCTATGATGCAAACGCGTCAGCTCCCCCGCATTGGCACTCTGTTGACGGATGTGCGCCTGCACCTCTTCTAGGTGCGCTTCCGCCTTATCGATTTCGGCTTTTCGCTGGGCCAACTCTTCTTCCAGCTGGCCTTCCTGAGCAAGCATTTCGTTCCACTTGCCCTGCAAGGTACGCAGGTCGTCAACAGCCAAGGCAATGCTTAAGTCGGAAAGCTGGGAAGTGAGCTCGGCATGGTCGCGAGCTCGCTTCGCCTTGCGCGACAGCGGCCCCAACTGGCGCTCTACCTCAGCTGCGATATCTTTTACACGCGTGAGGTGCTGGTCCATCCGCTCCAGCTTACGAGCACTCTTTGCCTTGCGCTGTTTATGCTTTAGTACCCCTGCCGCCTCTTCAATAAGAGCGCGCCGATCCTCTGGTTTCGACTGTAGGATGGAATCTAGGTTGCCCTGGCTAATAATGGAATGAGTACCAGTGCCCAAACCAGAATCATGCAGGATGTCTAAAACATCCATGCGCCTTGCCACCGAGCCATTGATAAGATATTCGCTTTCCCCCGATCGATACATGCGTCGGGTGATAACCACTTCGGAATAATCCACGGGAAGAGTGCCATCGGTGTTATCAAGCACCAGGTCGACCTCGGCCAGACCCACACTTTTGCGGGCAGAAGAGCCTGCAAATATCACATCTTCCATAGCCTGACCGCGCAGGTTTTTTGCATTGCGTTCGCCCAAAACCCACAAAACCGCATCGGATATATTTGATTTTCCTGAGCCATTGGGACCCACCACAGCCGTAATGCCTGGTTCAAGGGATAAAACGCTGCGATCGGCGAAGGACTTAAAACCCTTCAATACCAGCGATTTTAAATACATAGGCCTACCTTGCTGCCCATCTGCATCCTACTGCCCACTCTTGCGCTGCTTCGCCAACTCACGCTCACTTTTGCGCCGAGCCTTTTCCTCAGCCTTGGCAGCAGC
>CAYSMG010000071.1:2067-4121 GCA_964432045.1 uncultured Eggerthellaceae bacterium | reverse complement strand
CCCGCAAAAACCTGAGCCACAAAGGTTCGGTCATGCGGGGGACCCTGGGTATCTACCAGCTTATAGGTTGGGGTTATACCGCCCTCTTGCAATTTTTCCTGCAAGGCACTCTTGGGATTTTCCGGCTCGAAGGCCATATCGGAAGACATCAGGGGAAAAAGCGTGCGCTCCACAAAGTCGTGAGCTGCATCTATCCCACCATCTAAGAACAGCGCCCCCACCACCGCTTCATATACATTTTCCAAAGCAGAGTGCAAACCGCGTATGCCCGTGCCGGTTTCCGACAGGCCAAAGACAATAATATCCGCAAAGCCTAGTTTTCCTGCAACATCGGCTAGGGTTATGCCTGCTACCAAGGACACCTTGATGCGAGTAAGCCCACCTTCGTCAATATCATGAAAGCGCTCGAAGGCCGCCGTTGCCACAATGGCGCCCAAGATACTATCGCCCAAAAACTCAAGTCGCTCATAGGAGTACTTTATGCTTTGACCCTCCACAGCTGAAGGGTGAGTAATAGCGGCAAGCAAAAGCCGTTCGTCATTAAAACGATACTGCAGAATATCTTGGGCCTTATCCAGTTTTTCACGCTGCTCATTGGTAAATGGCATTGCGCATCAGCCTCGTCCTACCCCTACTTTGCTTGCTTTATTTCCTTAAAAAGTCTTAGGCGCTTAACTGTATCAATTCTAGTCGAGTGCTCCTAGGCTACAAGCGTTTGCGCGATTATTTCAGAAACCTGTTCACGCACCAAAGATGCTGAGGTCAAAATCCCATTTTTAACCGCAAGGGCATTTGAAGATCCATGTCCCACTATACAGGCCCCCGCTACTCCCAAAAGAGGAGCGCCTCCATAGGTATCGGGACTAACCTGCACCATCAGCTCCTTTAAGCCGCCCTTTAGGGTAAGAGCACCGAGTTTGGTAGAAAGCGAGCTGGTCATTATCCCCTTCAAAGTCTTAAACAAGACCTTGGAAGTACCCTCGATAGTTTTCAAGCACACATTGCCTGTAAAGCCATCGCTTACAAAGACATCGAAGTTAGCCGCAAGGATGTCGCCACCTTCCGCATTGCCAGCAAAGTTTGGCAATTTATCGCGCAGAAGCGCATGGGCTTCTTGAGCAAACTGCGAGCCTTTTTCCTCTTCCTCGCCAATATTAAGAAGAGCAACCCGGGGATTTTGAATACCCAGCATTTTTTGAGCATAGACGCTAGCCATACGGCCAAATTGCACCAGATACTCAGGCTTACAATCGGCGTTCGCGCCTACATCACACATCACCACGGGACGCACCGGCGAAGGAATAACGGTTGCCAATGCGGGGCGCAAAACGCCTTTTGCCCGCCCCATCACCAAGGTGGCAGCCGCCAAGCAGGCCCCCGTAGAGCCCGCCGAGAAAAAGCCCTGCGCCCTGCCTTCCTTTACCAGTCGACAGCCCACCACAATAGAGGAGTCTTTCTTTTTGCGCACAGCCTGCGCTGGGTGTTCCCCCATTGAGATGGCTTCGGTGGTAGGCTGCGCCACGACTCGCTCGTGCGCAGCAGCAAAGGGATTAACCACCTCAGGAGGGCCGCACAAAATAACACTCAGCGCCTCATCGGCCTCTAAGGCTTGCGCCACCCCCTCAAGCACCACCTCAGGAGCGTGGTCTCCCCCAAGGGCATCCACCGCAATGCTTACCTTATCTGACATGTGTCATTCGCTTTCTTTCCAACCGCATTCACCATGCAAAAAAGCCTCCTAGCTGCTTTCTGCAACAGAAAGAGCAAGGAGGCTTTCATCTCGCTTTGCACAAAGCCGCTCTAGTCGATCTCGATAACCTCACGCTTGCGGTAGTAGCCACAGCTGGAGCACACACGATGTGGCAGCTTAACTTCGCCGCAATTGGGGCACACCGAACGTGAAGGTGCGTCAATACGATCGTGAACGCTACGACGCGTGCGGGTACGAGAACGACCCTTCTTATACTTGGGTACTGCCATATCACCACTCCTTTAACAAAGCCGGACGAGGCTTGCTCGCCCGCCCTGATTCAATAAAAACGCAAGGTGGTATG
>CAYSMG010000071.1:0-1967 GCA_964432045.1 uncultured Eggerthellaceae bacterium | reverse complement strand
GTTGTGGTTTTGCCACCCCCCGAAGGTCCCACCAAAGCCACCGTTGAACCGGCAGGTATCTCTAAGCTTAAGTCATGAAGGACCTCGGCTTCTGGGCTGTAAGCAAAGTGGACATTGCGATACGACACCGCCCCTTTTATTCCCTTGGCTCCTGTCGCCTGGGCAAGCGTCAAAGCCCCGGGTGCCTCTTGAATATCAGGGCGTACGGCTAGAACCTCGACAAAACGACGAAAGCCCGCGTAGCCTTTTTGGAAGGTCTCAACAAAATTCACCAGCTGTTCTATGGGCGATAAAAAGATGCCTATGTAGAGCGCATAGATTGCTAAATCGGTAGGAGCAAGACCCCCGGTGGCAACAAAATAGCCGCCACCCACAAGGGTGATGGTATACAAAATCCCCGTAAAGGCCGAGTTCACCGCATGAAAGCTTCCCATAAACCTATAGGAGCTTTCCTTGGTGCTTACAAAGCGCTGGTTTTCTTTTTCGAACTTTCCCAGTTCAATGCTTTCATTACCAAAAGACTTCACCACGCGAATTCCACCGAGTGAGTCTTGTAGCTGAGCATTAATGCTTGCCATCTTCCGGCGGTTCTCGGTAAAGATAATGCGCTTTTTGTAATTACGCCAAAAGGAATAGGCGGCCATAAGCACCGTCACCAAAAGCATCAGCGCTGTAAGCGGCACATTTACCAAAAACAGCAGAGCAAAGGAGCCAATGATCTTAAGCAGGCAGATAAAGAGGTTTTCTGGGCCATGATGCGCCAATTCGGAAATATCGAAAAGATCGTTGACAATCTTACTCATCATGACACCGGTATTGTGCCGGTCATAATAAGAAAAGCTCAGCCTTTGATATTGCTGGTATAAATCGCGACGCATATTGGCTTCCATGCGCGCGCCCATAATATGACCCCAGGCCGTAATAAAATACTGGCAGGCCGTTCGCAGAGCATACAAAAGCACAAAGAAAAGCAGGATCTGGCCAAGCGCCGCCAAAACTTCATCGGCCTCACGCATGAAAAAGTCACGCGTGAAGAAATTAAGAAACTGCGGAAAGGCCAAATCGATGCAAGCTAAAACCGTCGCGCACAGCAGATCAAAATAAAATAAGAACTTAAAGGGACGGTAATAGCTTATAAAGCGACGAAAAACCTCCCGACCAGAAACCTGCGGAGTATCCTCTGTTTCCATAAATGTAGTGCCTACTGACCAAAGTCAAAATCTTTAAGAACAGCAAAGGGGTTATCCCTACGCTTAGGGCCTTCTTCAGGATCTTCTATGCGCACCCGTGTATCTGGCCCACACTCACAAGGCCCCTCATTTAAGTTGGCTCCACAAGAGGAGCATAGACCCTTGCAGTCTTCATCACAAAGGGGAACCAAGGGAAATTCCAGAAGCAAGGCTGCCTGAATAAGTGGAGCGAAGTCAATGGCATGGTCCTCAGGCAGAATATCGAATTCCTCTTCTTCTTGATCCTGTGAATCGTCTGACTTAGGGTCTATAAGGTAATAGCCCTCAAGCTCGCCCACCAGCGAAAAGCTAAAATCACTCAGACAGCGCGCACAGCTGGTAGTGGCATCTCCGCGTACCGTGCCGGTAACCAAGAAAGCATCACCGGTGTTGCTCACATCGGCCTGCCATTCAAGGGGCCCTGAAAAGCTATATAGGTCTGGCCCCGCCTTAAGACAGGGCAGCTCTAGCTGGCCCTCGAAATGCTGAAAAGCCGCAGGACTAAATAAGTCCGGCGGCAGGGTAACACGAATGGCTTCCATAAGAAATTACTAATAGGCTACTGAACTGCCATGGAGTTGGCATTGAGACGGTCGCGGCAACGACGTACATTGCCCAGAAGGGTATCAAGGCTGTTTTCTACATGACCAAAGACCTCATCGGCGTAATCTTCTGCGCCGGCGCGAGTCTGACGCTCAAGCTCGCGGGCCTCAGCCAAAATTTGATCGGCCTGCTGTT
>CAYSMG010000070.1:0-5952 GCA_964432045.1 uncultured Eggerthellaceae bacterium | reverse complement strand
ATCGTGCGGGATACATTACAGCGCTCGAAGACTGGCAGGTTCGCAACGAGCCACAAGCGCTCATTCAGCTGATCGCAAAACAGGTTGAAGAAGAAGCCCTTGCGCGTACCGAAGGCGTTATGCAGTCTCGTCGCTAATGCTCGTATGTTTTCCAGGGGGGAAACAAGCTGCAATCGTGTCGAAATGCGGCCGGAATCGGGCTGGAATTGGTCTGCCTCTCCCTGTCTCTTCTCGCTCTCTCCCCCTAAATAATTTATTGACAGGGGCAAGAAAGACGCTCATAATACTTCCTGCTGTTTCGACGTGCGCCGTTACCTCAGCTGGATAGAGGGACTGACTACGAATCAGTACGTCGGGGGTTCGAATCCCTCACGGCGCACCACTTTGTTTCTGTACGAACCCGTGAGGACATACATCTTACGGGTTCGTTTGGTTTTGAAGGAAAGGAACTTACTTGAAGGTTCGAAAACAGAAGCCTCACAGTAAGTAACTTCCGACTTCCTCCCCTTGCGTTGGCAGTCGGAAGATGGCTGCTGCGCATTAGTTTTAGGGTCACGCTGCGTTTCATATCGTCCCTGGGGCACCCGTATCGTCTCCGGGGCATCCATGCTCCCAGCATACGCCCAGCGCAAACCCTTTCTGACTGATGCCTTACTACGCGCAAAGGGGTACCCATGCTTTATTTGTCCCAAATGACAGGAAAACCTGTCATTGATTCCGACGGCGAAAAAATAGGCACTATTTCCGATCTGGCCATTTCCACAGGCGAGGTGTTTCCGCGCATCACAAGCCTAGCGTTTCAAGGGCCAGGCAAGGTGCCCTTCATGATTTCTTGGCGCAAATACGTCAAAGCCTTCAGCGAAGAAGGCATCGCCCTAGCCGTTCCCTCGAAAGATATTCGCTTTAGCTACTTACAACCCGATGAAGTGCTACTAGCACGCGACCTACTTGACCGCCAGATTGTCGATACCCAGGGTATGAAGGTAGTGCGCGTTAACGACCTAAAGCTTTCAGAATCAGGATCGCAGCTGCGCCTACTTGGTGCTGAAGTGGGATTTCGCGGCATTTTGCGGGGACTCGCGCCTTTCCTAGAGCAGGCTGTCTGCGCCTTGGCCAAGCTTTTTGGTAAGCAGCTTGATGAAAAGCTGATTGCCTGGAACTACATGGATCTGCTTGACCGCGACCTATCGGAAGTGCAGCTTTCAGTCACGCACAAGCGCTTGGACGAGCTGCATCCGGCTGATGTGGCCGACATTCTAGAGCAGCTTGACCCCCAGCAACGCGCCAATGTGTTTAAGCATCTTGACGATGCCCAGGCAACTGAAGCGGTCTCCGAAATGGAGGACGAATACCAGGCCGACTTTATTGAGGACCTAGAAGAAAGCCGCGCTGCAAGCCTTTTGGGCAACATGGATCCCGACGACGCGGCCGATATTGTGCGCGATCTTTCCTACGAAAAGGCAGAAACGCTTCTGCGCCTGATGGGCGTGGAAGACGCGGCAGGTATTCGCCGACTTTTGGGCTATAAGGACGGCACGGCTGGTGGCATGATGACCACGCAGTTTGTGGCGGTAAACCAAGAAACCACCGTGGGGGAAACAATCGAGGTTTTACGCGATTTGCCCGATGATCACCCCACCGTACACTACGTTTATGCCCTTGATGAATACGACAAACTGGTGGGTGTGCTTTCTCTGCGCACGCTGGTACTTGCGCCCGATTCTACTCCCATCAGCGAGATTATGTACGACGAAATAATCTCGGTGCCGCCTAGCGAAGAAGAAGACGATGTGGCGGCCGACATCTTTAAGTATGACATTCCTGCCATGCCGGTTGTAGACGAACATGGCGAGCTATTAGGCATTGTTACCGTAGACGATGCCTGGGATGCTATTGAAGAGGATGTCAGCAACGAAAAAATGCGCATATCGGCCTTAAAAATGCTGAGTATTGGCCTAGCGGCGATACTGTTTTTGATCTTGTATACCCTTATCGTGCTGCAAATAAGTGGCGTTATTGGGGGCTAATCATGGTCGCCGAAAACAAGCGGGAGCACAAAACTCCTTCGCGCAAAAGCTCTTTATCTCAGAGATCTGCGCGGGTAAAGGGTTCAGAAAAAAAGGGTATTCTTGGTACAAAAAAGCTCCCCTTAAGCAAGGGAAAGTCGAAGAGCGCACAGTCTGTTCACCAAACCAAGCTGGCCCAGCACAAGGCGGGACAGGCGGCTCGTGCCCGGTGGTCCTTAGAGCAGCAAAGCAAAAAACAGGAACAGAACTCACCGCGCTTTCATGTTCCCCTCGCTCAAAAGGGAAGCCTTGGAGCGCAAGTCAGCACAGCAAGCGCGGCTAGAACAACCAGAACAGCTAACCCAGCTAGCTCAAACAAAATAGCAAGCTCAACTGACCCGACCAGCATAATAAACCCAACTGGCCAAGCAGGCTCATCAAGCCCAGCTATTGCGGCAGATTCAGCTAGCACAGCTACCGTGGTAGGCTCAGCAAACGAAGCAAACATGGCCAGCGCCCCGGCCAAGCAACGCAGCAAGCTGATTCTTGTTCTGGCCGCTTTAGGACCTGGTATTGTAACCGCCATGGCCGGAAACGATGCCGGCGGCATTTCTACCTACTCCACCGTTGGAGCCGAATTCGGTTTTGCCACGCTGTGGGTAATTCCGGTCATGTGCGTACTCTTGCTCGTTGTGCAGATGACAGCATCACGCATGGGGGCTGTAACCGGTAAGGGTTTCTCGGCGCTTATCCGCGAGCGCTTCGGTATTCGTCTCACCGCACTGGCCATGTTAGCCTTGTTGGTGGGCAATGTCTGTACTACCTTTTCCGAGTTTGCTGGCATTGCCTCGGGCATGGAAATGTTTGGGGTGTCGCGCTACTTGGCGGTACCGGTGGCAGCCATAGCCGTATGGCTTTTGATAGTGGGCGGAAGCTATAAGCGGGTAGAGAAGGTCTTTCTTATTCTGTCACTGGTTTTTATAACCTATGTGGTAGCAGCCTTTTTGGCTCAGCCGAACTGGGAAGAGGCCCTAAGCAGCACGATAGTTCCTCGCATGGTCAACGACCAAAGTTTTATCGCTCTCATTATTTCGATGATAGGTACCACCATTGCACCCTGGATGATGTTTTACGCCCAGAGCAATGTGGTGGAAAAGGGCGTAGACATGAAGGAATACCCCCTGCAAAAAGTGGACGTCATAGCCGGAACCATCGCAGCTTGTTTGGTGGCCTGGTTTATTATCGTTACCACCGGAGCGGTCTTATATCCGCAGGGTATCCATGTGGACTCTGCCGCAGATGCCGCCTCGGCCTTGGCTCCCTTTGCCGGCCAATACGCCGAGGCGCTTTTTGCTATAGGGCTTATTGCAGCCTCCTTTTTAGCTGCCTGCGTTTTGCCTCTCACCACCGCCTTTGTGATATGCGAGGCATTTGGCTGGGAGGCCGGAGTCTCTTTTAAATGGCGTGAGGCACCCCTGTTTAAAAGCATCTTCACCTTTATAATTTTCCTAGCCGCCGCCATAGTACTTATACCGAGTCTTGATCTTATGGGCGTGATGCTTACCGCTCAGTTTGTAAACGGCCTTATCTTGCCGGTGCTTTTGGTGTTCATGGCCATCATCGCTGCCGACAAGCACATTATGGGCAGCCATCGAACCGGGGTGTTTTCGCGCATTCTTATCTGGGTGACGATTGGCATTGTAAGCGTGCTCACTCTTGCCCTTTTAATAATGCAGGTACTAGGTATTGGCTAGGTTTCAATACCGCACGGCGTTTTTGAAATTCAATCCGGCCTGGATTCAGCTCACTTTGGCCCGCTTTTTAACTCACTCCTTAGCTTCCTTGGCAATTTCTTTCTGGTATTCGCGGTCAATTGCTCCTTGCGCTGAAGGCGGATTCACATTGAAGGGAACTGCCTTTGTAAATAGGCTTACCAATGGCACAATTGCCAAAGATAAAAGCATGCACAGGGCACCGCAGTTAATAGGTGAAGAAATGAGCGGTGTGCCAGCAAAACCAAGCCCCATGTTTACTACAGTAAGGCCCACGCCCACTATAAAGGAGCACCACACGGCCGCCTTTGAAATGCGCCCCGAGTACAGACCCCATAGGAATGGTCCCAAAAAGGCGCCGGCCAAGGCTCCCCATGAGTAAGACATCAGCTGCGCAATAAATACGATGCTCGAGTGATATTGCACCAAGGCTATTACCGCCGAAATTACAATGAAGATCACCAGCAGGATTCGCATGCAGGAAAGCTGCTTTTTCTCGGGCATGTTTTTTACGATATTGCCTTTAATGACATCGATGGTTAGCGTTGATGAGGACGTAAGCACCAAAGACGACAGGGTAGACATAGAAGCCGAAAGCACCAGCACAATAACGATTCCAATGAGAATATCGGGCAATGAGGAAAGCATAGTGGGGATGACCGAGTCGTATACCGGCGTTCCATCGGCAGCATATTCAATTTGGTCGCTGTACAAACGGCCAAAGCCGCCCAAGAAGTACGAGCCACCAGCCACTACAAAGGCAAAAAGCGTCGAGATAATAGCACCCTGTTTTACGGCCGGGCCGCTTTTAATGGCGTAGAATTTCTGCACCATTTGCGGCAGACCCCAGGTGCCCAAACTGGTAAGTATTACCACGCCCAAAAGGTTGAACAAGTCGGGTCCAAACATGCTTACATAGGCACCTTCTAAGGCGCTTCCTTCGACAGAAATTTGCGAGAGCTGAATAATGGCTTCGCTAAAGCCGCCATTGCCCGCCAAGACCGCAGCAATAACCGCCACAATGCCCACCAGCATAATCAAGCCCTGAATAAAGTCGTTCATAACGGTGGCCATATACCCGCCCACCACTACGTAAATGCAGGTCACCAATGCCATGGCAATTACACAAACATCGTAGGGCAGGCCAAAGGCCATGCCAAATAAGCGCGACAGCCCGTTGTAAACCGAGGCGGTGTAGGGAATAAGAAAAACAAAGATGATGGCGGCTGAAGCAATGCGCAGCGCCTTTGACTGGTACCTCAGGCCAAAAAACTCTGGCATGGTTTGCGCGCCAAGGCGGTGCGTCATTTCGCGGGTGCGCGGCCCTAAGACCCACCAGGCTAAAAGCGAGCCTAAAATAGCATTGCCAATACCGGCCCACACTGCTGCGATGCCGTACTTAAAGCCAAACTGCCCGGCATAGCCAACAAAAACCACAGCAGAAAAGTAGCTGGTTCCATAGGCAAAGGCACTCATCCACGGGCCTACATTGCGCCCACCTAAAACAAATCCATCAACAGTTGAGGTGCTTTTTCGGCAGTAAATTCCCACCCCTACGGCAACGCCGATGAAGATAAGCACCATGCATATTTTCTCTACCACCGTTTAACTCCTATCGCAGATACACAGGCTGTCAGGCAAAAGCTTGACTTAGATGAGCGTTTAGCATGCTTGCCCTAAACCAAGGAAGTGAAGGTTTGCTCCTCAGCTCGTGCCTTAAATGCCGGCTGATTTAAAGGAAGGGGCTGCTCAAAGCCCAAAAGAAGTCGTCTTGATAAGCTTCAAGACTCCAATGGCGCACATGACCCAAGCCCAAAAACCGCAGCACTACACGCAGTGCGTAGTAGAGCAGCATGGACAAAGCCATGTGCTAGAGATATCGATAATAATAAGAAGAGCTGGGATTTAAAGACAAAGCGACGGAAATAGCCCGATCATGAGCCTTCTGGCTCTGGTCGAAGCCCTGAGATGTAGTATGTCGCCCTGAAAAATGCATGCGCACACTTTAGCATAGTGAAACAGGATGACAAGGATAAACTTTTTGAAACATAGCCCAGAAAAGGAAAAACCGCCTTGGGAAGAGGCGGTTTTTCCTTTGCGCTTCAGACAATGACAAGTATAAGACATAATCTATTAGTCGACAAGGGGTAAGAGTTAGGTTTTTAAAAAAATTT
>CAYSMG010000069.1:0-6032 GCA_964432045.1 uncultured Eggerthellaceae bacterium | reverse complement strand
CTGAAGCTTGAGCTAAGCGATGTAGGCAGTGATGGGGAAACTGCACTGTCCGAGGGCACGGTAGATATCGTCCTTGGTTTAGAGCAGGGAAGCAGCTCAAGTGGAATATGGGAGTCTGATGTCTATCTTGATACGGGCGTGGCGCTCTTTTCCCTAGATGCCGATGCTGAGGTGCCTACCACAGAGGATGATTCTCTCAGTATTGCGGTTCAAACCTCTTCAACCAGCTCTTGGATGGTAGAAAATCAATTTGGGAGCGACGCTGTTGTGCGTACTGCCAGTCTTTCCGAGGCCTTTGCCGCTTTGATCTCTGGTGAGGCCAGCTATGTAGCGGCCGATGCCGTGCGCGGCAGTTACGTGATAAGCAACGAGAATGAGGGAAGCGGCATTTCAATTATTGCTTTGATGCAGCAGCCCTCGGGGTATTGTATAGGCGCACTTGAGACCAACACAAGCTTGTGTGAGGCACTTTCAGATGCCCTCTCTACTTTTATCAATGGGGGCATGGTAGATGTCTTAGATAAGAAGTGGCTAGGTGTTGACTGGGATCTTTCTGCGGTTCCTCTTACCGCTGGTGCTAGCACCTCTGATACAACAGAGGAAGAAAGCGATACCACAAACGAGTCGGAATCAGATGAGGAAAGCAGCTCAGAAACAGAAAGCAATGCGGTAACGCCCGAGGACGTCGCAGCTGCATAAGCTTGAGCTACTGGGTAAAGAGCGAGTCTCATCTGGGATGCTAAGACTCTTCGGTGCTCAAAACTTTTGCAAAGGGCAAAAAGGCCTGCACAAACCCCGCTGGAGAGTCAGGGTGAGTGCAGGCCTTCACATATAGGGAAAAGTGGCTTAATTCAAGAAGTCGTCGATGATCTCTTGTTCAGCTTCTTCTTCGGTAAGACCAAGGGTCATAAGCTTAATGATCTGGTCTCCAGCAATTTTTCCAATGGCAGCTTCGTGAACAAGCTGAGCATTTTCGCTTGCCGCTTCAATTCCGGGAACTGCTTTTACCTTTGCATTACCCATGATGATGGCATCGCACTGCACATGTCCGTGGCAGGAAGCCTCGCCTATAACTAAGGGATTAAAGATCTGAACAGAATCATCCTGGGCAACCGAGCGCGAAATGATTTGCACGGTTGAATTATCACCCTTCAGTTCGATCTTCATATTTGAGGTGGCCTCTTGTTTGTCATGGGTGAGAAGCTTTTCAGTAAGAACTAGCTTTGCATTGGCGGCAAGCTCGGCATTGGTGTCACGCAGGGTTGAGGTAACGCCGCGAAGTTGTACCATTTCCATCTCACAGTAAGAGCCCTCTTCCTGATAGACATTGGTGGTGGGGTTCAAGATACGCTCGCCGCTTCCTTCGCCTTCGCCATAGTGTTTTTCGACATAGCTCACGCGACTATTTTTGCCAATATAGAAGCTGTGGATGCCGTCATGTTCGGAGGCCTCATGGCTTGAGTTGTGAATACCGCAGCCAGCAACGATCTTAATATCGCAGTTCTCGCCAATATAGAAGCTGTTATACACCACGTCTTTTAAGCCTGACTTGGTGACAATGACGGGGATGTACACCGTTTCATCCTTGGTACCCGGAGCAATTTTGATATCAATACCGGGGTTATCGGTCTTTGTCGAGATTTCAATAAAGGCCGAGGAGTGACGCTCTACCAGCTTGCCATCTTTTCGAATATTGAAGGCACCCTTTGGCATGCCATGAATATTTGCTATCTCAGCAAGCAGGCCTTCGTCAATGGGAGATAAATCAAGGGCCATGAGATTATCCTTTCTCTATGGAGGGTTTAGCTGCCGCAAGCTTTTGTTTTTATTGTCTGAGCCCTGTTTGAAAGCAGTCCAGAGTAAGAAAAGTAAAGCCTTAGCAGGTGGTGGGGATTTCGGTAAGGTGAAGCTCAGTTGGCTCACTGAGCTGACAGCCTGGTACGCCCTTTGAAACAAAGCCCAGACTTGGCATGAGTTCTTCGGGGCTACCACTGCGTTCAATCCGGCCATCACGCAGAAGCACTATTTCATCCGCAAGGCGGATAATGCGCTCCTGATGCGAAATAATTACGATAGAGCGGCCATCGCGTGCCTCGTGAATATTGCGGAAGGTTTCGGTAAGACGATCAAAGCTCCACAGGTCAATACCTGCCTCTGGCTCATCGTAGATGGCCAGCTGAGGGTCACGGGCCAAGATAGTGGCAATTTCAATGCGTTTTACTTCACCGCCGGAAAGAGACTTATCAACCTCACGGGTAAGATAGGCAGCCGAGCATAGGCCAACCTTTGCAAGGTACTCATTGCAGGCAAGCATGGGTAGGCGCTTGCCAGCTGCGATGTCAAGAAGTTTTTTAACCTTCATACCCTTGAAGCGTGCCGGCTGCTGGAAGCCGTAGCCAATACCTAATTTGGCACGCTGGGTAATATCAAGTGAGGTAATGTCTTGGCCATTAAAAATAATCTGACCAGAGCTGGGTTTTTCAATTCCCATAATAAGCTTTGCAAGAGTGGACTTGCCTCCGCCATTTGGGCCAGTAATAACCGTAAAGCGATCATCAGAGATACTGAGTGTCAGCCCGTCAATAATGCGCCTAGACTCTCGCGAGTTCTCCTGTAAGGGAACCTCGAAGACAATATCTCTCAATTCTAACATTTTCTATTACCCCCGTCTCTTATAAGTTCTCTTCTATATGTTAGTAAATAAGTAACATTAACAGTAGGGGATGTCAAGGCACTCCTTCTTAAAACCCCTCTGGCGCTCACCGAGCATCCTTTTTGCAAGCTCAGATTGCTTGAATTTAAGAATTGAGCCGAAGCCCAAGCTTTTTCATTGTAGTCTTTGAAGCCCAGCTGAGTACCTTTTATTCATTTAAAAGGTCTATACAGGCAAGGGGTGTTTTCGCCGCCTTGAGAATATCTTTGTTTCCAAAGACGCAATAGGCCTTTTGTGCAAGGGCTTGTTCTACTACCTCAGCAAGGTCTAAGAGGTCTGTGCTTTGAGTTTCAAGCACCTCGTTTCTTGCTTTTAGGCGGTCTTTTTGGCTGCGTCCGCAGAAGTAATCGCTGTCTTGGCGATGCATCAGGGCACGGGCCTTCAAGGGCTTGTCGATTCCTGCAATAGTGCTAACTACATAGCCGTCAAGCACATCTTTTTCTGGTAGGTGTTCTTTCAGCCATTGGGGAGCCCTATCGAAGCGTTGAAGCGTTTCATCTAGATGCGGATCGCGATAGGAATAGAAGCGCAGAGCACCACTTCTTTGCGCCTGGAAGCCAACGCCATAGGCGCCTCCACGCACCCGCACTTCATTCCACAGATAGTCGAAGCTCAAGGCACGTACTCCTGTTTGCCAGCAAGGACGATAGGGAGCTCTATTCTCTAAGGCCCGACGATCAAAGCCACAGGCGGTATAGCAGACATCACTGGGAACAATAAAGGCCTCATTGCGTATCTCGGGTTGAGGAATGATCAGACTTGCATTCTGATTGAAGGAGGTGCTACTTAAACTGTTTTGTGCTGCAAATCCCTCCCAGAAAAGCTTGTAGTCTTGGTCGCTGCCAGCAAAACTCAGGACAAGATCCTGAGTGCTAAAGAGCGCACGTGAAAGTTGTTCGAGGTGCTTGCAGAGATCCTGTGCACGCTTCTCAAAGTGACCCAGCAGATCTTTTAAGAAGCGGTAAAACTCGATGCCGCTGAGTTGCTCGCCAAGGACGCTAGAGGGCTTACTGTAGCTCATGACGCGCGAGAGGGCTGCGCTATGCCCATTTTGAGCAAAGGACTGCTCCATGCCAATGCGTCGTTGGGTGAGAAGGTCTTTTATCTTGGCCGTATCACTAAAAAGTGTTTGAGTCATCACTTCAAGGGGTAGCGAAGACAAATGAGTAAGATTGCTTGAAAGGGCACTTGCGCTTACTACAAGCTTAGGACTGAGCTTTAGGGGGTCTTTTTCATCTTCGAAGACCTGGGTGTAGAAGCTTAAGTTTCCCAGCTTGCCATTGATAATCGTGTCTAGATCGGCAGCTGTATGGGAGGCGGTGTCAAGCTTGCCAAGGACACTGGTGAGAATGCTTAGGTAGCAAAGCTCGGAAAAATCAAGACGGCTTAGGTCGAAATACCAGTTTAGGTAGGCGATACCATGGGTTGGAACTTCATGGCGAATGCAGGGGAAATCCTTGTCTTCATCAAGGAAGTAGGGCGGCTCTGTTGGTGCCTCTTTTGCGTCAGTGCGGCTTAGGCGGGGAAGGCTTGCTAGTGCTTCAGGAGAATCGGGTGTTGTTTGTATTTCGCGTAAAAGGGCCACCCTGGCTTTAATATCGCTTAGATCTTGCTCGCTGAGCTCTGACTCAATTTCGGCAAGACGCTGGTTTTCTTCTGCGGGGCCAAGAGGCCTTTGTGGGCGTATTTCCACCTCTGCCTGATGGGGGTTATCTAAAAAGACCTCACGTATAAGCTTTTCATAGAAGTCACTCTTTAGAGCACGTCTCAGCTCACCAAAACTCTCTTCGTAGCGCAGATTTGTGGTCGCTGCTTCATCATCATAAAGCCAGCTCGCCAAGGCGCTGACAGAAAAGGCAACGCCATCTGCCATGCCAAACTCTCTCTCACGTAAGATAAACTCGTAGCGAGAAAGCGAGGCTTCGATAAGCTTGTGGTCAAGTGCGCCATTGGCAAGTTTTTCAAGCTCTTTGCGTACCAGGGGAGAGAAATCTTCAGATGCGTGAGGGCTCGGGTCCTTAATTTCAATAACCGCGAAGGGCTGTAGGTTTGCCTCAGCCAAAAAAGCGCTCGCCTCGCCACTGATCTTTGCATCGAGCAGTGCGCGCTTCAGTGGTGCTTCGTTGCTGCCCATTAAGGCATCAAGTAGGATGTCAACCGCAAGGATGCGCAAGCGCTCTGTGGCGCTTCCAATCACAAAGCCAAGACCCATGCAGGCATTTTCCTTTGCAGTGTCCATAGGGTGAACAATTCCGAGGGATTTAAGAGGCTTTTGCATTGCAATACTTCGCGGCACAAGGTCTTCCTCGTTTTTCCCTTGCTTGAGTAGCTCTGCACGATACGCCTTTTGTTCGGCGCTGACGGGACTTAGGAAGTTTTCATCTAGGAAGCGCAGCATGCGCATAAGATTAAGATTGCCATAGAGGGTGAGATAGCTATTATCAAGGCGGTAGTGACGACGGTGTTCCTCAAGGTAGCGCTCGTAGCTTAATTGGGGAATAGCGCTGGGTTTTCCGCCGGATTCGTATTTATAGGCGGTGTCGGGGAAAAGGGCTGCTTGCAATTCGCTGTAGAGCACCGAGCTTGCGTCTGAAAGGGCACCCTTCATTTCGTTATAGACCACGCCATTATAAAAGAGCATCTCTGGGGCTTTGACCTGGTCTTCTGTTTTAGTTTCAGCAGAAAGACCTTCTTCAGCTTCGGTGTGAGGATTCGGTTCAAGCTCAACTTCCGGCTCGGTTTTTAGCCCAGCCGCAGCCTCAATATCACCTTCTTGATCTGTGTCTTTTAGCTCGAGATGCCAACCCTCCTGCTCGAAGATAGCGCGCTTCTTATAAATTGCTGGATGTAGGACTGCGTCAAGGTAGACGTCCATAAGATTTAAGAGATCTTGCTCGTTGGTACTGGCTACCGGATACATAGTCTTATCCGAGAAGGTCATGGCATTTAGGAAGGTCTGCATAGAGGTCTTAAGCAGGTTTACGAAAGGCTCTTTTACCGGGAATTTGTCCGAACCACACAAAACTGAGTGCTCAAGAATGTGAAAGACCCCCGTATCATCGGCTGGGGGTGTTTTAAAGGAGATAGAAAACGCCTTGTTGGCATCGTCGTTTTTTAAATAGAGGAGGCGTGCCCCGCTTTCCTCGTGTAAAAAGACAAGGGCCTCACCGTCTAGCTCTTCTAACGCTTCCTTGGTAAGAAGGCGAAAGCCATGGTAGCTTTTACCTACCTCCAGCTCAGAATTCGTCTCTTCGGTATCCATAAGACTGCCTTTCATGTCTCTGTTCGTAAATCAGTACGCATTGTCCCATAAGAGAGG
>CAYSMG010000068.1:4255-6040 GCA_964432045.1 uncultured Eggerthellaceae bacterium | reverse complement strand
CACAAATAGCACAGCGCAGGATACCTCAGTACTTCTCTTGGATGCAGCAGAGGTATTTAGGGCACTCTTGGATGACAAGTGTGCAGATGTGCCACTTCCCATCATCGCACGACGCTTCCACGATGCCTTTGTACGCGTGATACTTGAGTGCGCCCAGCTTGTACAGGCCGCCTATGGTATTTCAACGGTGGCACTTTCGGGCGGGGTGTTTATGAATCGCTATCTCATTCAGCACAGCCTTGCCTCCTTAGAGCAGGCAGGTTTTACGGCAGCCATCAACCGAGACTTGCCGCCCAACGATGGATGCATCTCATTTGGCCAGGCTGTGGTAGCATGTGCCGCACGCGAACAAGCCGAAGGCTTGAAAGAGGGGCAAGAATATGTGTCTGGCAATTCCAGCGAAGATAACGCAAGTAAAGGATAACAATCTGGCCACGGTGGACTTTTTGGGAGTGAAGCGCGATATTGCGCTGGACCTTACCCCCCAGGCCTCCGTAGATGATTATGTTTTGGTGCATGCGGGCTTTGCCATTGAAGTGGTTGATGCCAGCTACGCCGAAGAAACGCTTGACCTTATTCGTCAATTTCCCGAGTTGGTAGGCGAGGATCTTCCGCCCACCTCTGATGAGGCAAATGCCCAACAAGCGCTTGCGGAGGCGCAATAATGGCCGAGTTAGGTGCTTCGCTTGAAGCAGAGCTTGAAGCCTTTAAAGACCCAAAGCTTGCACGCGGTCTTATAGATTCCATCAAAAAACTCACGCCCTCTGATGATGTCACCCTGATGGAGGTTTGTGGCACTCATACGGTAGCCATTGCGCGAAACGGCATTCGAGCGCTTATGCCCCCAGAGGTAAGGCTCTCCTCCGGGCCGGGTTGTCCGGTTTGCGTTACCTCCAACCACGATATCGATGCTGTGATTGCCCTCGCCCGCATCCCTGAAGTAAGCATTGCGACCTTTGGTGATATGTGCCGGGTGCCAGGTTCTAGCTCGAGTCTTTTGGCAGAACAGGCAGCGGGGCGCAGTGTGAACATTGTTTATTCGCCACTTGATGCACTGGCTCTTGCCCAGAATAACCCCGATAGGCAGGTGGTATTTGTGGGAGTGGGCTTCGAGACCACCACGCCCCTTTCTGCTATGGCCATCAAGCGCGCTCGTGATTTGCACCTAAGCAATTTTAGTGTCTGCGCCATTCACAAAAACATGCCCAATGCTCTTGAGCTTATCATCAACGATCCCAATCTTAAGCTGGATGCTCTTATTTTGCCTGGTCATGTAAGCACCATCATTGGTATAGAGCCCTATGAGTTTTTGGCGAAGGAATACGGGGTACCTGGGGTCATTACTGGCTTTGAGGCGGTGGATGTGCTGCAGGGCATTGCGATGATCTTGCGGCAGTTGCACGAAGGCCGGGCTGAAATAGAAATAGCCTATGCGCGCGGTGTGATGCCTCAGGGCAACCCGACAGCCCTTGCCGCCATAGATGAAGTCTTTGAAACCTGCACAGCCACTTGGCGTGGCTTGGGTGAAATTCCCAATTCGGGTTATCGCATCCGTGAGGAGTTTGCTGAATTTGATGCTCTGCGTCGTTTCTCTCCAGAAATTGAACCCACGGTAGAGCCGAAGGGTTGCCGCTGTGGGGATGTGCTGCGTGGCATTATGGCTCCCAGCGAATGTCCTCTTTTCCGTAAGGTGTGTACGCCGGAGAATCCGGTGGGACCTTGCATGGTTTCAAGTGAGGGAAGCTGCGCGGCTTATTATCGCTACTACTAGAGGCAGCCGCGCGC
>CAYSMG010000068.1:2758-4155 GCA_964432045.1 uncultured Eggerthellaceae bacterium | reverse complement strand
TTTAAGGTCTTAGATCACAGCTGCATCTATCTGTTTATCGCGGGAACTTATACGCCATTTTGCCTGATTAGCCTTGAGCAAGTCGGGGGAATATGGCTCTGTGTCTTTGTGTGGGTAGTGGCGCTTGCAGGGGTGGCCTGTGAGGCCTTTTGGGTCTTTCGCCCCCGTTGGATTTCTGCTCTTTTGTACCTTTGCCTAGGCTGGAGCGTAGTGTGCTTTTTGCCCCAGCTTATTTCTGCCTTGCCTACGGCGGGATTAGTCCTTTTGACCGTAGGGGGTGCGTGTTACAGCCTAGGCTGTGTGTTCTATGTACTGAAAAAGGTTCGCTATATGCACACCCTTTTTCATATCTGGGTTTTGGCAGGAAGCATATGTCACTTTCTTGCTGTCGCCCTCTTTGTTATGTAGGCGGCGGGCACATCCCGCCAAAGGAGTGATTTAAACACGATGGAGATAGGCATACCCCTTCTTATTAGCTTTGTTCTGGTTCTGGTTCATGGCTTTTTTTCCTTGTCTGAAGCAGCCCTTCTTAATGCAAAACTCCTTGAATTGGAAAAACAGGCAGAATCCGGCGATGTTAAGGCAAGGCGAGCGGCAGCTATGGTGGCCCAGCCTGAAAAGGCGCTGGCAAGCATACAGGCAGCCATTATCCTTACCGGTCTTTTTGCGGCGGTGGTGGCTGCGCTTTGTCTTTCGGGGCCTTTAAGCAGCTGGCTTATAAGCTTTGATATTGGCTGGCTAAGCTATGGCGCGCCGGTGGTATCGATGCTGCTCATCACGCTTTTGGTTTCCTATTTTTGTCTTGTTGTGGGCGAATTTGTGCCCAGGCGCGCGGCTTTGGCACATGCTGAAGCCATCTGCAAAAGCGTGGCGGGCTCCCTTCAGCTGTTCTGCGCGCTCCTTAAGCCCCTAGTCTGGCTCACCACCCTTTCTGCCAAGGGCCTTTCTGCCCTATTTGGCATAAGGGAAACAGATGAGCGCCAGGGGGTATCGGAAGAGGAGATCAAGTCCATCGTCAAGGACAACGAGGAGCTGCTTGATGACGAAAAACGAATGATCCACGACATCCTTAATTTGGGCGATATGACCGTGCGTGAGGTTATGCAACCGCGCGTGGACATGATTTTTGTCGAGGATGTTGAAAGCGTGCGTCAGGCGGTTGAGCGCATGCGCGGTACCGGCTATTCCCGTCTGCCGGTGTATCACGAGGATTACGATAGCATTGTCGGTATTGTTCACTACAAGGATTTAGTGGCACCCATGCTGGATGGCAAGGGTGATGAACCAGTGGGTCTCTATGCCTATGAGGCCCTTTTTGTTCCCGAGACGAAAGATGTGTACCCCTTGCTTTCGGAGATGCAAACGAATAGGCAACAGATGGCCATCGTAGTTGATGA
>CAYSMG010000068.1:0-2658 GCA_964432045.1 uncultured Eggerthellaceae bacterium | reverse complement strand
CCGCAAATGGGCGATGAGTTTGAAGTGGGTGGATATAAGTTCAAGGTGCAGGCCATGCGCCGCCGCCGCATATCTACCATCCGTGTGAGCTACTTGGGGGATAAGCTTACAAGCTGTAAGGAAGATGTCGAGATGCAGCAAGAAAGCGCCTAAGGCTCGGCGCAGTTAACACCCCTTTTTCGCTTTCGTGGAAACCGTGCAGAAGACAAGGGGTTCTAGGTGATCAATACGAGGCTATACCGGTCGCAAGATGCGCTGCTAGCAGGCGTATGCGCTGGTATTGCCGAGAGGCTTGAAGTTGACCCTGTTGTAATACGTACCTGCGCGGTGTGCCTGGGTCTTCTTAGCTTCGGTCTGGGTTTTGTGGTCTATGTGGTCCTTTGGGTCGTGTTGCCGCGTGCGCCCAAAAAAGCCCCCTTGGTAGACGTATGTCCAGAAAAGGTTAAATCGCAGACTTATGGCGAGGTGGATACCTCACATTTGGACGAAAGCGACACAGCAGAACTCGGACGCGACATCTATGCCCTAGCAGCACATGTGCCACCTGCACCCCCGCTTGCTGCATCAGCTGCCCAGACAGCCTTACCCGAAACGGTCGCGCTGAATAAAAAAAGCAAGCCAGATGTATGGCGTTCAGTTCTGCGTCTGTTGACTATATTTGTAAGTCTTGCAGTGGTCTTTGTTCTTATCCTTCGCTTTTTGGACGGCTTTGTGCATGGGGCCAGCTGGTGGCGGCTTTGGCCCATCTTCTTCATAGTCTTTGGTATTGCTCTGGCTGTGGTTCCAGCCCCGCGCGATAGACGCATGGCACGCCTTGCAAGCGGTCTGATTCTCATTATGGCGGGGTTTACTCTTTTGCCTCTCAGTTTGCAAATGCTTAGTTGGAGAAGTCTTATTCCCTGGTTTTTGACTCTGTGGCCCCTACTGGGTGCTTCTGTGGCCTTTTTGGTGGTGGCTTGGGTGCGAAAGCTTTGGCCCTGGGCGCTTGCGGCCTGTCTTGTGTTTTTCCTCTTCTGCGGAATTGGGCTTGCGCAGTTTGGTCAGGCAGGCCCGGTAAGCACCATCATCATAGACTTTCCCTTTGTGCGAGACTTGGTCTTTGCTTACCCCCAAAGCCTTCTGGTCCATTAAATCTTGAACCTGAAAATTCGTCGACAGAGGCTTTTCAGTGCGGACAAGTGCGCACTCGAAACGCTACAAACTCAAAGACTGTCCGAAAGCGCGCAAAGCTCACCTGTCAACACAAAATTTGTTCGTTTGCTTTCGCAGGGAGACTTTTATCAGAGCCAACTGGGAAGACTGCTTGCGCTTAAGGTGCTTTTCGAACAAAAGATGAAGAGCTTCTTCACAAAACTTTGCCCTCACAAAGGCCCCTAGGCTAAAATTACCGGGTTACAACGGCATAGCTACATTCTGGCAGCAATCACACCTACAACTAAATAGGCTGCTTGCATCCCTCTTTTGCAGGGCGTGGTGATTGCTGCGTAGAAGGGTATGTTTTGACGAGTAGAAAATACAAACAACGCAAATCAAGCGTGTTTGCTAAGGTGGCACTAGTGGGGTGCGTGTCACTTGCTTTGGTAGGCTGCATTGGTTTTGGAGTGGCATCGGCTGGGTATGGACCTGCCTCCGATGGCCTGTTTTCAAGTGCAGCTTCTGATGAGGGCACATCGGACCAGAACATCATTGTCTCTGGTTCTTCCGATACTGATTCCAGCTCAATTCTTACCAATACATCAGAGCGCGATATTTCTCAGAATGTTCAGAGCATCGAAGACGAACTTGAGGCCGAGCGTATAGCGGCCGAAGAACAGGCACTCGCTGAAGAGCAGGCGCAAATCGCTGCGGCGGAAGAAGCCAAAGCGGCTCAGCAGGCTCAGGCTGCTACCGAGGCAGCGGCGAGCGCCTTGGCAAGCTTGTCCGATGTCGACTGGAGCGTGGGCGAAGAGGCCTTTGTGGCCGAATGGACTGCGCGCATTGATGCTTTCCTAGCCGGTTCGCCCCTTGCGGGCTATGGTTCGGTTTTTGCCCAGGCTGCCTGGGACAATGGGGTGGATCCTCGTTGGTCACCGGCTATTGCTAATACCGAAAGCTCAAAGGGTAGCTATTGCTTTTTGCCTTACAATGCCTGGGGCTGGGGCGAATCCAGCTGGAGCAATTGGGAAGAAGCCATTTACGCTCATGTAGCTGCTTTGTCGGAGAGTTATGGCTATTCGCTTACCTACTCTGCAGCCAAGAGATACTGCCCGCCTAACTACGATAACTGGTTCAATAGCACTCTTTCCGCAATGAAGTCGATATAAGACGACATAAGTCGATATAAGACCGGTCTCTGCTAGAACAAGCCATGCTTTTGCCCTTATAAGTGCCAGGGTTGCGATACACTGATTTTCAAGGTTTTCAGCAACAGTGAAAGTTGGTGGTTGATATGGCAGCTCCTGCTACTGAACACGTGCGCAACATTGTGCTGGTTGGCCAAGATGGTGCCGGCAAAACCTCACTCGCTGAGGCGATGCTGCATGTTTCAGGCCGCACACCTCGTATGGGCACAACCCACGATGGAAAGTCCTACCTCGACTACGACCAAGAAGAAATTCGCCGACGTTTCACCATAGGAACATCCATTGCTCCTATTCCCTATAAGGACTTTAAGATCAA
>CAYSMG010000067.1:1463-6092 GCA_964432045.1 uncultured Eggerthellaceae bacterium | reverse complement strand
CCAGAAATTTCGCCCCTAAGGCCGCCACCCGGTATTTGGCTGAAGTTTTCAATGTCTAGGGGGCATATCTGCAAGCTTTCCGCCTGCGCCACAATAGCCTGGGCCAGCGGATGTTCGCTTTTGCGCTCAAGTCCAAGGGCTAAGGCATAGAGCTCTTCCGGGCTTCCTTTAAGGGCAAAGGTATCGGTCACCTGGGGTTTTCCCTGAGTAATGGTGCCTGTTTTGTCTAAGACCACCGTTTTTACCGCACAAGCGCTCTCAAGTGCCTCGGCCGATTTCACCAAGATGCCGCTTGTAGCACCACGGCCTGTACCCACCATAATGGCGGTAGGGGTGGCTAATCCCAAGGCGCAGGGACAACTGATGACCAAGACGCTAATAGCGTGAGAGGTTGCCTGCTCTAGGCTGCCGCCTATGGCCAGCCACACTACGAAGGTCACAAGCGCAATGGCTATTACCACCGGCACAAAGATGCCCGAGATTTTATCGGCCACCTTTTCAATGGGGGCCTTAGAGCTGGTGGCCTCGTCCACCAAGCGAATGATTCCGGCTAGGGCGGTATCTGCCCCCACCCGCTGGGCGCGCATGGTAAACCAACCGGTGCGATTAATGGTAGCGCCGGTCACCGCATCACCGGGCTGTTTTTCCACCGGCACACTCTCACCGGTAATGACCGATTCGTCCACCGTGCCTGCACCTGTTTCAAGCATGCCATCTACCGGAATGCTCTCGCCCGCACGCACCACCAAGACATCGCCAGGTCGCACCTGCTCAGCCGGGATTGTAAGCTCTTTGCCATCGGCTTCTAGGCGCACCGCCGTCTTAGGAGAAAGGTCCATTAGTTTAGAAAGTGCGTCGGTGGTTTTGCCCTTTGCACGAGCCTCGAAATACTTTCCCAGGGTAATAAGGGTGAGGATCATTGCAGCTGATTCGAAATACAAATCCATCGCCGCGCTGTGAGCTGAGGAGGTGTCACCTGTGCCCAGCGCTGCCCCTATGCGATAAATCGCTGCAATACCGTATACGGTTGAGGCCGTAGAACCCAGGGCAATAAGCGAGTCCATGTTTGGCCCGCCATGCGCCAGGGCGCTAAAGCCCACCCGGAAGAACTTGAAATTGACGAAAATGACCGGCAAAAGCAGCAAAAACTGGGTAAAAGCGAAAATGAGAACGTTTTCGTCACCCAAAAAAATTGAGGGTAAGGGCCAGCCAAACATGTGGCCCATAGAAATGTAAAACAGAGGGATGGTAAAGATAAAAGACACAATGAGGCGGGTGCGTACCTGTTTGGCCTCTTTTTCAGCTGCTAGCTGTCGTGCATTTGCTCCGGTGCTAAGACTGCCTGCCGCTAAAGGCGAGGCCGAGGCCGAAGCTGAAGCTGCTTGCGGGCTGGCGCCAGGTACCCCCGGCATACCTGAGGAACCAAAGCCTCCTGCTGCCGAAGCATCAATGCGCGGGCTTGCCCCATAGCCCGCCTTTTCCACCGCCGCACAAATGGCTGCAAGGGTATTAGGCTTGCCATCGTATTCCACTTCCATCGAGTTTTTCAGCAGATTAACGGTGACCTTGCTTACGCCCTCCACCTTGCTTGAGGCCTTTTCCACCCGAGCCGAGCAGGCGGCACAGGTCATGCCGCTAATGTCGAAACCCTGCTTGAAGGGCGTTTGGAAGTTGGGTGTTTGGGAGGTGGGACTCTCTTTCATCGCAGCTCCTTAGTGCGCAAATCGCTTGATGAGCTGCATGGCTTCATCTATCACTGTGGTATTTCCCCGCTGAATTTGCTCTACGACACAGGTTTCCAGATGGTCTTGTAGCAACATAGCCGAGACATTGTGAATAGCGCTTTCTGCGGCAGCAAGCTGGATCAAGACATCACCGCAATAGCGGTTATCGTCAAGCATGTCCTTTACGCCATTCAGCTGTCCTATGGCACGGTTAAGACGCTTTTGTAAATCCTTCTGGAACCGCTCGCTGCGGGGAGTTTCCTTGTGATGACACTCGCAGCTGTATTCGCACTCCTTCTTTGCTTGAGGCATAGCTCTTCCTTTCGACATACCCCCTGGGGGTATTTAATATGCAGAAAGAGTTTATACCCCCTGGGGGTATTGTCAAGAGGGATTTGCCGCCCGGTTGGAATTAGGTTCTAAGTTGGAATTAGATCTAATAAATGAAAACGCCCTCCAGGCGGAAGGCGTCACTTAGCAAAAGATTTAAGGTAGAGACTATTTAATCTTGCCGATACGACAAATAGTGGTACCACAGGCGGGGCATTTGCCCTTAGTTATGGGCTTGCCATTTTTTGTAGTACCCTCTACGGGATCGTTCATAACCTTCTTTTCCTTGCACTTCACGCAATAGGCCTCTATTGCCATTATGTAGCCTCCCTTGCTAACACGTGATGAATATTAAGCCCGCGCACTTCCTTTACCTATGTGCACAGCGGCTGTGATGCTAGCACAAGATAATTAAAATAAGCTGAAGCGGCAAAGATTAGGTGATCCCTTCTCGCTAAGAACACAAATACGCACGAAAATGTTTCGTGCGTATTTCTTGTCTGCACTTTTTCGGTGCAGGTCCCCTCTTTTTCGATTATCTTTAAATGTTCTTGAGGATCTCCATCACATAGTCGCAGCGCTCGCTCAGCAATTCTTCGTCAACCGCTTCAAGCGTATCGTCTAGCTGGCAGAAGAAGGCCGGCTTTGCGCCGTCCATTCCAGCAAGGTGCATCGCCTGGATACCCTGTGCCTGCGCGTAAGAGGTGCTGCTGTTTTTCCACAACAGAGAAGCGGAACCGGCACTTACTCCGCAAGCTTCTGAGGCCTTTCGTGCGTAACGGCGCATACGCGAGGAGGTCTTTACCGTCCGATATTCGCCCTCGCCTTCCACTAGACATAAATCGCCTGCACCTAGTGCCTCCAGCTCTATAAGAATGCAGCCTCTTAACTCGTGTCCATGTTCTGCCAAAAAAGCCTTCATGCCGCTGTTTCCGCTCAGCTCGGACCCCAACGCCACAAACCACACCTCGGTATTGATATCGGGGTTGCGGAACTGATAAATCTTTTGCATCTCAGGTGCTTCGGGCTGAGGAATATTAGGCTCATCTCTTTCCAGCGAGGGTTCATCTTCGCGACCCGAGCGCATATCAACCCTCCCCATTCTCACGCGCGAGAAAGCACCGCCATACCAGGGTCTGTCTCTGCGATCAGAGGTACGCTCCTCATCAGAGCCAAAGTCATCGACTTCGTCTTCGAAAGCGCCATCGAAGCTATAGCCTGCATCTTGATCTAAGAGAGGGTCGGTGTAAGGAGCAAAGGCCGTAGTAGAAGCGGGGTCGGTCGCATCACGGCGCAAGAGAGCGGCTTGCCCGTATTGGCTGTCTTGGTCATAGCTGTCGGCCTCATCGTAGAGACCAGCCTGGTCGTCTTGCTCTTCGCGAAAGCTTTCCCAGCCTCCACGAGCAGCACCCACCGAACGAGCATCAAAGGACTCATCCACATCAAGCCACTCTTGCGGCGTTGAGTTGTCTTCGTCCTTCTTCTTGTGGAAGCGATCCATCAAGCGACGTATACGCGACTTGGGCATCTCTACATAGCTCGAGTCAGCAAAGGCTCCGGTGTTGGTATAGGTATCCTGAATGCCTGAATCATCTGCATCATCAACGTAAATGTCCTCAGGGTCAACATTTTCTAAAAGCTCATCCCCTACCGGGCCAAAAGAGCTGGTAGTGCCTACTGGCACAAAGGATCCGGTACGGCTTACCGTTTGCGGCTCTTCGCTCTTGGGCATAAAAGCACCGGAAAGCGAGGGCAGAGACGCACGCAACTGCTCTGCGCTAAGCCTCCTGCCGGCAAGTGCGGGATTTACCCCCGATCCCTGTGGGTCAATGGAAGGCAAAGCAGCACGGAGGTTTGCATTTGCGCGCGCCGAGGTGGCATCGTGGGCAAGCGGAGCCCGCTGTTTCCCGGCTTCGACAGAAAGGTTTTCCTCTGCTGTATTTGTATCGATAGCGGGCAAAACAATGGGTTGGCGAGCTGAAGCCTCGCTAGCACCTGCGGGGTTAACTTGCGCGGTTTCAGAGGTCACCGCATCAACAAAGACCGGTGCGGGAGGCTTCTCAGAAGGGTCATCTTCGGCTGAGACTTCTACCCTATCGCTAGTACGTCCCTCGGTCGATACGCCCTTTGGAGGCTGAGTGAGAAAAGAGGGCATGCTTGGTGCGCTTGTCGTGTCCTCTGGCGCCACAAATTCGGGAATAAGGGGCGCCTCTGTGTTTTCAGGAGCCTCTTCAGAAGCCTCAGGAGCCTTTTTAGAAGCCTCATCAAGTTCAGGGTGAGCCTCGTCAGAAGTCCCATCGAGTTCAGGGTGAGCCTCTTCCCAGGCAGTGGCGGGCGGTTTTACCTCGACAATGTCACCACCCCAGGCGGCCAAGCGCTGTTCGCTATTGCGTAAGGCATTGTTGGCCTCTTCAAAGTGCTGAGCGCTTTCACTCACCGCTGCATCTAAGGCATCGGCATAGCGTGATCTTTGCACTGGCTTGCTATCTTCGCTGCGCTTAGCCTTCTTCTGAGCCTGCACAAACCAAGCGGGAAGCGAGCTTTTTTGCTCTTCTTCTGCCTGGGATTGAGCCTG
>CAYSMG010000067.1:0-1363 GCA_964432045.1 uncultured Eggerthellaceae bacterium | reverse complement strand
CGCCGTCTGCTTGCATATCACCCGCTAAGGCAGCGTCGGAAGCAGAGTCTGTAGGTACGTCAAGCGAAGTATCCTGCGCTTCTGTCGCTTCATCAGAAGAGGCTGGAGTAGAAGTCGCCGCAGGAGCCTCTTGTTCATATTGAGTGGGCTTTACTGTTTCCACCGCACCATTAACTTCTATAGGAATGCCCACCTCGGCAGCTTGCGCGGCAAGAGATGGCGCACTGGCCGCCTGCGAAGCAAGAGTTGAGGCGCTTTGCTGCAGCACCTCTTCCGAAATAAAATCGCTCACTGGCTTGCCAGAAACCGCCGCCACGGCAGCCTTTGCAGCTAGTAAGCGGGCCGCGGGACTATCATCCTGGGACGCAGTTTGTGCCGTCTCGTCATAGCTTAGGCTTGCGCCCTCTGGCACCACGCCCGCTTCGTAAGCAGCCTCTTTACCATGAATGCTTACTTTTTCGTCTCCGATATCAAAATTAGACATATCGGTACGTCCGCGTCCCACCCGGGCAGCAAGTTCTATAAGAGCAGCAACACCTGCAGCATTGCAGTTTGCCCCATCAATATATTGTGCCGTCTTGTGTAGGATAAACTGCACTAAGGGCAGAGCAGAAAGAACCAGAGCTACGACAATCAAAAAGAGAAGCACCGCACTTACTGCTCCCGATGCCTGCGCAAACACCGTAGCCTTGAGCAGCAGCAAAACAGCAGCCGCAATAAAAGCTCCGAAGATAACCCATTTCAAAATCTTCATAGCTTCCAGCACTGGCCCTTTGAGCAAAGGGCGATTTTTACCGCTGTCATAATGAGCCACCACAACAATTTTGCGACGACGACTATTGCCTCCCGTAGGTGAATAACCTGGAGTATATCGCGCAACAACATTCTGACTTACTCCCCGTGAAAAGAAGCGGGAAAGAAGGGGTGTACCCAAAGCCTCGGCTACATAAAGCACCGCAGAAACGATGGTAATAAAGGCGGCAGGAAGCGCCGCTACCGGTAGAACCAAGGCCAAAATCCCAAAGATAAGGGTAAGTGCTGCACAAATTGAGCGGGGAGTTTCTTCACTTGCTGTCCCGGTGAAGTCTTCAATCACCGCCGGCAAGCCGGCTTCTCGCTGAATTTGCTCGGTAATATAAAGGGCGGCCTGTTGCTCTTCCTCCGTCCCCGCAGGACGAGGCCCTATCTCCTGCGAGAGATACGCAACATGATCCATAAGATCGGCCATTGTTTTTGCCTTCCATTCATTGCCAAATTGCAGACTCTTATGTCTGCACATCCTGCTAAGTATAAGCTATCAAAGCTCATCACCGAAATAATCACGAAGATATGCATCTGAGGTTGCAGCCAAATTCCGTGCTGC
>CAYSMG010000066.1:0-6107 GCA_964432045.1 uncultured Eggerthellaceae bacterium | reverse complement strand
ATCACCAAAGGGAAAGTGGGGTTTTAGTTGGAGCAGCTTCCTTAAACAGGCATTCGCAACTGCAGCAGCTTTCGGACTGATAGCCCGAACCAGCTCTACCCCCTGATCAAGCACCGCATAGGCTTCCTTATCCAAGAAGAAAAGCTCATAAGAGGATATGCATAAAGCGTCGCGTACACCCGGCGATATATCATGAGGCGACCGCAAGGCTCGGTTAATCAGGTCATCAAGGGTTCCGCGCATCGCACTGACCCCATTGATCAATAAGGTAGCAAAGGCACGGTCTGAGCTTGAAAGAGGAGCCTTGTTAATTCTTCCTTCAATAAGCTCTTGGGCATAAGTTCGTCTCTTGCGAATCTCAATGAGGGCAGAAAGGGCATAAAGACGTGCGGGCGTGGCTCGAGTCTTTGCTTCAAGTATGTTTTCGCGCTCGAAGAATCTCTTTTTTGAAGAAGGATTCTTGGCCTGCTTAGGCATGGTCAGGCTCCCAGATGTAGCCACCTTTTTTAATGCCCTGGATTCCTGCGGCAAAAGAAGCGGCATCCATGGACTTTTTACCATCAGGCTTAAGTTTGATGATTTCTAGGGGCCCCTCACTGGTTCCAATAAAAAGACGTTTCGCCACAAAGAGCAGCTGCGATTGTCCCAAAGTCGAACAAAGCCTTAGCGCTTCCTCATCGGGCAAGACAACCTTCTCAAGACGCAGGCGCTTGCCCGCAAGCTGTATGCGAGCCGGATGAGCCTCGCTTGATGCTTGCACCTTTCGCTCAATTTCTTGCGCTGTGTCACTTGGCAGTGGGTTCAGTTCGCCTTTTTCAATCTTTTCGGCATAGGTAACCTGCGACTCATCTTGGGCTTGCCACTCAAGCAGGCCCTCTTCAAGTCCCCTAAGCGCTTCAAGGAGGGCGGATGCGCCCAAGTGAGCTAATTCAGAATAGAGTTCATCCAAGCTTTTATGAGCCAGCGTGGTTTTGCGACAAAGACAAAAGTCTCCGGTGTCAAGACCCACTTCCATCCGCATGATCGACACTCCGGTATGGGCATCTCCTGCTAGTATGGCACGCTCAAGCGGCGCAGCTCCTCGCCAGCGCGGAAGCAAGGAAGCATGGACATTTAAAGCGCCAAAACGCGGAATTGACAAGACTTCAGCTGGCAGAAGTGCCCCATAGGCCGCCACACAAATGACATCGGGCTTAAGATCTGCAAGTTTTTGCTGCTCTTCAGCTGTGCGCAGGCTGCGCGGGGTAAGAACCAGAACTCCCAGCTTTTGAGCCTCTTCCTTTACTGGAGAGGGTAAAAGCTTTGAACCCCTACCCCGAACCGCATCAGGACGGGTATAGACAGCAGCAATTTCATGCTCTTGGGCTAAAGGCGACAGAATATCCGCTGCAAGCTGCGGTGTCCCCATAAACACCAGGCGCATGAACTAGTCCTCCTCGGTCTTTATAGAGGTTTGACCTGGCTTTGCACCCGCAGCACGCGCAAGCTCGTAATCGCTTAGGGCCTTAATGCGCGCAATGGGATCGCAGCGCTCAAACATTGTTATTCCATTAAGGTGATCTATTTCATGCTGCAGACAACGACCCAAAAGGCCATCGCCTTCAATTTCCCATTCTTCACCATCAAGATCGAAGTAGCGCACACGAGCCCAGGGCTCGCGCGAGATGGGTACTGAAATTCCTGGACAGGACAGGCAGCCTTCCTCTTCAATAAGCGGCTCGCCCTTTGTTTCAAGCAGCTCAGGGTTGACTAAGATGATAGGATCGCCCTGCTCTTCCTCACAGTCAATCACAATAAGGCGCTTGCTTACCCCCAGTTGGGGGGCAGCCAAACCACAGCCATCATTTTTATACATGGCGCGCACCATTTGCTTGGCAAGCTTCCTAATATTTTTATCCTTTAGGTCACAGGGTTCGCAGACGGTATTTAGTACCGGGTCTGGCGATTGTACGATGCTAATCACGTCTCACGCATCCTTTTCCTATATCTGCGGCACCTTATCTCTCAAGAGTGCCTTAAAGCCTCTTTATTGCTCTCTATTTTGGGTGGAAGCATGCCATTTGTACAGCATTGCGTAAGAAACTTTCACAAGTTGCAAAGCTTGAATTAAACCCTAAAACTTAGGCAATACAAATCGCCACTGATCTAAATACAAATGGACTGCCTTAAAGCTATGTGC
Organism: uncultured Eggerthellaceae bacterium; assembly: GCA_964432045.1. Classification (GTDB taxonomy): domain Bacteria; phylum Actinomycetota; class Coriobacteriia; order Coriobacteriales; family Eggerthellaceae; genus Aphodovivens. Next base: position 3,928 of record CAYSMG010000066.1, on the reverse strand, counting down.
GCCAATAGTGCTCGGTCTTTTGATGCGCCCAGAAGGCTCAGAAGGCAGTGTTTCTAGTCCCTACGCATAAGGAGCCTTTGTGCTCGTTTACGAGCGATAAGATTTCTCTGCATCTCAGCGGCGCTTTGGAATAAGAAATCGGTTTCTTCTTGGCTTAAACTGCTGTCGTTATGTAGCCGCGCTTGAAGCGCAGCAATAGCTTCCTCGGTGTCCCCTATGGCCAGCTCTTCGCAAAGAAAGAGGGCAAGCTCGGCTGCTTCAAGGTCTTCTTGCATCCGCCCCGAGGTAAGCACCGCTGCCGCTCGTGGAAGCTTTTGAGTAACCCTGCTCACAAGTGCTGCGGCACCAAGGCCCGAATCCTCTGAAAGCACCTCAAGCATTAACTGAGCACATTGCTCATGTAGGGTATCGTGCCAGTGAGTAGAGGCCAGGGTAGTTGCGTTTTTAAGCGCCAGAGGCGGATTTTTGGCACAAAGACTTAAAAACTCTCGCTCGGAGCGCAAACGGCTTTTCTCCGCAGCACTCAGCTGCCGCCCTTTTTTTGCGACGGCGGGCTTGTTTGTTTGGCTCTGATCTGAAGTGAGCCTCTCGCCATCTTGAGATGCCCTCATAAGCGCGCTGTTCTCATCTTCTGTGTTTCGCTGTCGAACTACCTTAAGTTTAGCGAGGGCATCAAGAGCAAACTGCTCGCGCGTTTGAGTACGTGAAGCAATTTGGATCGCATAATCTTGGGCTAAAAGCGAGTTTTTAATGGGCGCTAGGATACTTATAGCATCACTAAAGGCCTGGCTTCGTCCCTCAGGACGCGATAGGTCATACTGCGATAAACGTCGATCAATCCCGTACTGAAGCAGCGGCTGCGCATTCTCAATGAGTCTTTTTAATTCATCGGCCCCGTATTCGGTAACAAAGTCGGCTGGGTCAAGTTTGCTAGGAAGCGTCACCGCTGCCAGCTCTACCCTGCTTCGTCCTGCCTCAGGGGTCATGCTCTCATCAATAAACTGGAGTGCTCTATCAGCTGCGCGCTGACCAGCGGCATCGCCATCGAAGAGATAGACAATGCGATGCTTTGCATGGCGCGATAATATGCGGATATGCCTTGGAGTAAGAGAGGTACCAAGAGTTGCCACCACGTTTTCAAGACCTGCTTCGTGAAGCAAAATCACATCGGTATAACCTTCCACCACCACCGCAATGCCGGTGGCGGCCATAGCTGCCTTGGCACGATCAAGCCCGTAGAGCACCTCTGACTTATGAAAGAGAGGAGTTTCCTTCGAATTGAGGTACTTTGGTTCGCCGCTTTCCACCACACGACCTCCAAAGGCAATGCAGTCGCCCTGGGCATCACGAATGGGAAAGATGATGCGGTTAAAGAAGCGGTCTCGCAACTTAGCATTGTCCGAGGTGGTAGCTACATTGGCCTCAAGCATTTCTTCGGGAGTAAAACCCTGGGCAGAAAGGTGACGTACCAACTGTCCTCTACCGGGGGCAAAACCAAGGTACCAGCGCTTTGCAACCGGAGTTCCCATCTGGCGGGAAGCTAAGTAAGTTCGTGCTGCCTTGGTCTGTGCATTGTCCACTCGAAAAAGCTGATAATGAAAGAAATCGGCCGAGACTTGACAGACGGCCTTAAGACGCTCCTTTTTGCTCCGGGGAAAAAACTTTGAGTTATTTTCGTCCTTTATTTCAACATGAGCCCGCTCGGCCAACTTTCGTATTGCCTCGGGAAAGGAAAGATCATCGGCCTTCATAACAAAGGCAAAGATATCTCCCCCGGCACCACAGCCAAAGCAGTGCCAAAGCTGAGTTGCTGGGTCAATCTTTAAAGAGGGGGTCTTTTCGCTGTGAATGGGACAACAGCACCAGAAATCGCGTCCGCGCTGGCGCACGGGTGAACGCTCACCAATCAGGGTAACAATGTCGGTGGCTTCACGAACCTTTTGTATGTCCTCATCAGTGATAATGCTTAAGCGCCTTTCTTAATTCAAGGTATTAGGCCCATTAATTACCAAGCAAGGACCCCGTTTCTTATTTCAAGGGAGAAGATGCGTCAACACTTCCCCAACCAAAGACAGCCTTGCGTTTTGCGGACAAGTATAGCGCAAGCCACAAGATGCTTTTCCTTGCACCTTTCAAGGTCTGCCTCGGCCTTTTCGCCCCTTTCCAAATCCCGCCAAAAGCCCAGTCGCCCAAAACCTCACCATAGCCGACTTTCATAAATAAAGGCCCAAGTCTGCGCCCTGCAGATATCTTGCTACAATGGGCGCGAAACACCTGATCTGCCTCGGTATGAAAGTGTCGGGCAAAGCTCTGAAAGGACCAGCGCATGTCCAGCAGTAAAGTAGCCTATCTTAGTCTTGACCCGCAGATAGAAAAGGCAATTATTGAGCAGCGGAAACAGGGAAAAAAATCACCCTGGGCCACCAAGGATTCCCAGGTGTGCCGCCGCGAAGATAAGCCTCACGATGAGGCAAGTCTTCTGCGTCCGGCCTTTGCGCGTGACATAGAAAAGATTCTCAATGTTCCCGCCTATAACCGCTATGCGGGGAAAACCCAGGTCTTTTCACTGGTAGAAGACGATGACATATGTCGACGCGGCTTACATGTGCAGCTGGTAGGACGCATCGCACGAAACATTGGTGAGCTTTTGGGACTCAACTGCTACCTCATTGAGGCGATAGCCCTAGGCCATGATGTGGGACATACGCCCTTCGGTCATGCGGGCGAGCGTTTTTTAAGCAAGGTCTACCATCGTTATACCGGCCGTTATTTCAACCACAATGTTCATTCGGTACGGGTATTAGATCAGCTCTATCGACGAAACATCAGCCTACAAACCCTTGATGGAGTCTTGTGCCATAACGGGGAATTTGCCTGCCAAGAGCTAAAAATGGGGACCTGTCAAAGCTTTAAAGAGCTTGATGAGAAGATAGAGGCCCTGAATAAGGACGAATCGCTTATTGAAAACCTTCGCCCGTCCACCTTGGAGGGCTGCGTGGTACGGGTAAGCGACATGATTGCCTATATTGGAAAAGATCGCCAAGACGCCCTAGACCGGGGAGTCTTAAGCTCGCTTGATATCTTTGAAAGCGACTACCTTGGTGTTGAAAATGCCCAGTTCATCAATAATCTGACCGTAGATATCGTCAACCACAGCTTTGGTCAGGATCATATTTCTATGAGCGAGGCGGCTTTTAGTGATCTTAAGCGAGCCAAGAAGCAAAATTATGAGCTAATTTATGACAATGAGGGCATAAGCAAAGATGCCGGCAACATTATTGAGGCAATGTTTGCCCGCATGTATGAATCCCTCTATGAAGATGTTCTTCGCCATGACAAAAACTCACCAGTGTATCTCCACCACATAGCAAAGCTCTGCGCGAAGTCCCGCAGTATTGATGCACAAAGTTATTGGGATGAGGACCCGCATCAGGTGGTAGTTGACTACCTTGCCTCGATGACCGATAACTACTTCATGGCCCTATATGACCACCTTTTCCCACATGACACAAATAGTCTTGCAGTGCGCCACTACTGCACAGACCTAAAATAGATTACGCGCCGAAGAAGACAGACCTCAGCATCAAGGAGCAGAAATGAAACTTTTAATTGCCTCTGATATTCATGGTTCAGCCTTGGCTGTCCAAAAGCTTGCCGAAAGAGTTGAGGCAGAAGCGCCTGATCGCATCGTATTGTTGGGCGATTTACTCTATCACGGACCGCGAAACCCCCTACCGGGCGGACATGACCCCAAAGGTGCTGCTGAAACAATGAACACCTGGGCCGAAAAGGTGGTCGCGGTGCGCGGCAATTGCGATGCAGAAGTTGATCAGATGATGCTGGACTTCCCCTGCCTAGCCGACTATGCCCTCATAGAAACCGAAGGTCACATCCTGTATTTAAGCCATGGTCATCTTTACTATGCCAA
>CAYSMG010000065.1:0-6142 GCA_964432045.1 uncultured Eggerthellaceae bacterium | reverse complement strand
AATAATAAGAAGCTCGGGAACCCCCATGCCCAAGATTTTCATGTACTCACTCCTTAGCTCACAAAGTCACAGATGTAGGCGCCGTGCAGCAAACAAGGTGCTGCGCCGCCCTCACTATGAGCCAAACGCAGCTCATAAGACCATCGTGCAAATTGTCTATTTTGGTCAAATGGCACAGAAAAAGCCTGTCATGAAATTTGAGTACCCCGCGCTTACCAGGGAAAACTCTTAAGCAAATGAAGGCTTATAAATTCTTGCGTACCCAGTCGATATTGCCCTTCACCGTAGCAATAAGCTCATCTATATCGTCGAATTTCCGCATGGGACGCAGCCAGTGAGTAAACTGCAGTTCGATACTTTTACCATACAGGTCGCCAGAAAAATCAAGAAGATGCGCCTCGCAAGTTGCGGTGCTGCGATCAGCAAAGCTCGCTGCTACTCCCATATTAACCGCCGCCTTGTACCTTCTACCATCAACCAGCGCATAGGCAGCATAGACCCCATCACCAAGAGCCCGTAAACTATCTCCAATTGCAAGGTTTGCGGTCCTAAAGCCCATATCGGCTCCCTCTCCGCGCCCCACATACACCTCACCCGAAACAGCATAAGGATGCCCTAAAAGCTCGTTTGCCTTCTCGACTGCCCCACTGGCAAGCAAGGATCGAATACGCGTCGCGGTTATGGGTTTTCCCTCTTCTTCCAGCAAGTCGTGTGCATGTACCTCCACACCCCGACCCTTAGCCCAGCTGCGCAAATCTTTTACGCCCCCTTGGGCTTTAAAGCCAAAATGAAAGTCGGTGCCCACATGCAAGGAGGCGGGGATTCCCTGCTTGAAGGTGCACGACAAAAACTCCAGTGGCTGGCTTGAGGAAAGCTTTTCAGTAAAAGGCAGGACTGCTACTTCATCGGCATATAAAGCCAAGTGATTAAGCCGCGCCTCATTGCTCATGAGCTTTTTTAAGCGCGCGGGAGCAAAGCGTTCATCAGGGTCAATATCAAAGGTAAGCACGACAAAGCGAGCATCCCTTATGCGTGCCTCTTCCTTCGCACAGTTAAGAAGGTACTGATGCCCCAAATGAACCCCATCAAAGACCCCAAAGGCACAAACAGCCCCCAAAAACTCACGGGATGAGCCCTCATCTTCTAAGCTAAAGATGCTTGCCACGCAAAACCCCTTTCTGAAAAACACAGCGTGCTTGCCACTGCTGCGCCGGCGCATTAAAGGCGTACAAGCCGGCAAGCTTGTTTTGTGCAACAAGAGAAATAAGCTCACCATTGTAGGGTGGCTTATCGCTTTCACACAGTCCCACACTACAGGCGCACATTTGGTCAAGCACCGATGAGTTTTGCTGCTCAAATAGCTTCAAGTCCCCGGCTGCAAAACCTGCTCCATTAAAGACCCGCTGGACACAAGAATCATCAACAAAGGCTAGGCGCAGTCCCAAAAGCCTTACAGGGTCACAAGCTGCAGCCTCTCTCACCTCAGCAAGAGTTTCAAGGCTTACACACTCCTCTAAAGATAGAGAGCCCACCTGTGTTCTGCGTAAGCTTGTTACATGAGCTGGGCAAGACAAAGCAAGTCCTATATCGCGCGCAAGTGAGCGAATATAGGTTCCCTTTGAAACGCTGAACTCTACATCCCACCAAAGAAGGTCTCTTATCTGAGAAGGATCGTTTTGCCCCGGCTGTACATACCCGCTTCCCATACCAATAAGGGCCGCCTCATAGACTTCGATCTCGCGCGGCTTTAGGTCAATGATATGGCCTTTTCGCGCTGCATCACAGGCCTTAACCCCCTGCACCTTTACGGCAGAATAGGCCGGCGGAAGCTGCCTGTGCTGACCCACCAAGCCCTCCACAAAGCGCCGGGCAAAACTCTCATTGCTCAGTTTCTCGGGCACCGCAGCCTGGCGAAGGGGTGTTCCTTCAGAATCATCGGTTTCGGTCGAGATACCAAAGGCAATACGAACCACATAGCGCTTATCATGGCCGGAAAGATAGGTGGCAAGACGGGTAGCCGGTCCTACGCATACGGGCAGTACCCCTTCAGCTAAGGGGTCAAGAGTGCCCGTATGACCAACGCGACGCTCGCCAAAAATACGCCGCACCCGGTTTACCACATCATGCGAAGAAAGCCCCCGTGGTTTATTCACGCCCACGACAAGGCAGTAATCACTTTGTCCGCGTTTCACTTAGGACGCATCCTTGCCAGATTCTGTCTGGATACAGAGCCGCTCCATTTCGCCTGCAAGCATCTCCACCGCTTCTGCTAAGGGCATAGTCAAGGTAAAGCCAGCAGCAGCCTTATGCCCGCCACCACCCCAAACCTGAGCTAAACGGCTTACATCGGTGTCGTCCTTAGCACGCAGGCTACCGCGCACCGCGTCTTCCTGCTCGCGTAAAATACAAGCAACCCGCACCCCACGCAATGAGCGAAGCGTATCTATCAGCGCCTCAGCATCGGCCTTGCTCGCCCTAAAACGCTTGAAATCCTCAAGCGAAAGCCAACTCAGTACTGATTGGCCCTGGGCACCAAAGCGCATGCGGTCAATGATCAAGGCCTCTAACTGAACAGAGGCCAAGCTGCGGTTCTGATAAACGTTGTGCGCGCTAAGGGCTGGGTCTGCTCCTGCCTTTAGCATGGAAGCAGCAGCCCCAAAGGCCTCTTCATTGGTGTTTTGGAACATAAAGCATCCGGTATCGGTAATAAGTCCAGTGTAGGCACATTGGGCCATATCGGCCGAAATATCAATACCCAAATACCCTATAAGTTCCCACACCAAAACCGTACACGAGGCAGCATGAGGATCAATATAGGCCAGCTGGCTTAGACGCTCGCCATTTGCATGATGATCAATCGTTGCGCTAAAGGCGGCCTTGGAAAGCAAGTCTTTTGCATCGCCAATACGAGAGGCTATCGACACATCAACACTGACAAAAGCCCCTACCTCCCCCTTGTAATGGGCTGCAGGGACAAAAGTATCGGCCCCTGGTAAGAAGGCATAGTTATCATTGAGGGGCTTTTCTTCTGCAAGCACACAAACTGCGCGCTTTCCCGCAGCTTGCAGCGCTAAGGCCAGGGTCAGCTGCGAACCCAAGCAATCGCCATCGGGATTTATATGCCCGCATATAACAATATCATCGCAGCTAAGTAGGGCTTCGGCAATTTCTTGAAGCGTCGCATTGCCTTGAGGGGTAGAGCTCATGGTTCTTACCCCTCGTCTGTGGCATTACGCGACGCATCCGCCTTCAAGGCCGCCGCAATGCGCTCAGCCTCGTCTACGCTCTCATCAAGCAAAAAACGCAACTCAGGTGCCACACGCCAAGAAAGTTGCCGCGCCATCAATGAACGGATACGCCCAGCTGCTGACTTAAAGGCAGCAGAAACCATCGCATAAGACCCAGGTGAAGCGGTGTAAAACACATTGCACACGCTACGGTCAAAGCTTACCTCGCAGGCGGTAATGGTAACCAAACTCAAACGCGGATCGGATATTTCGAAAAGGAGAATGTTTGACAAGACCTCGCGTGCTTGTTCATTTACTCGTCGGCTCGATGACCCTTGCTTCATAACAGGCTCCTTGCCAATGTCTAGTAAAACTCAAGGAAAAAGAAGGGCTGCCCTTACACCAAGCGCAGGTACGCTGCACACATGCAAAGCCTACCAGCAAGAACCAGGACAGCCCCCAAGCGGGCTTTTAAGCCCGTATCCACAGCAAAAAAGATGCTAAAGCTACTCAGTGCGTTCCACTTCCTTTACACGGAAGCCCTCGATGGTATCGCCCACCTTGATATCCTGGTAGCCTTCGATACCAATACCGCATTCATAGCCCTGGCGCACCGATTTCACGTCATCCTTGAAGCGGCGCAAACTTGCCAGCTTGCCCTCAAAGATAACCGTACCGTCACGTACAATGCGGACCTTGTCATCGCGGCTAATCTCACCTTCGGTGATGTAGCAACCAGCAATCGTTCCTACCTTGGGTACCTTGAAGGTCTCACGTACCTCTGCCACACCGGTATCCTCTTCCACAATATCGGGTGAAAGCAGGCCCACACGTGCAGCATTAATATCCTCAATGGCTTGGTAGATAACACGATACAGGCGAATGTCAACCTTTTCCTTTTCCGCCTGCTGCTTGGTCTTGCCAGTCGGACGCACATTAAAGCCGATGATGATAGCATCCGATGCCGTTGCTAAGGTAACGTCAGTTTCAGTAATGCCACCTACGGCCGAGTGCACAATGTTGATGCGCACCTCCGACTGATCCATCTTCTCGAAGGCATCGCGCAAGGCCTCAATAGAGCCTTGTACGTCTGCCTTCACAATGAGGTTCAAATCGGTCTGCTTGCCCTCCTCAATACGGCTGAACAAGTCATCCAAGCTCATATGACCCTTAGACTCCTGTGCCGCCAAGCGAGCACGCAAGGCTCGCTCTTCAGCCAACTTACGAGCATCGCGCTCATCCTCAAACACGCGGAACTCATCACCGGCGGTTGGCACACTTGACAGGCCCAAGATCTCAACCGGATCAGAGGGTTTCGCCTCTTGTACCTGCTTGCCCTTCGGATCAATAAGAGCACGAACGCGCCCGTGTGAAGTACCTGCCACGACCGCATCCCCTGGATGTAGACAACCGCGCTGAACCAGCACGGTTGCCACCGGGCCTCGACCCTTATCCAAGTTTGCCTCGATAACAAAGCCCGAGGCCAAGGCATTGGGATTGGCCTTAAGCTCCAAGACATCGGCCTGCAAAAGAATGGTTTCCAGCAAGTCATCAATGTGCAGTTTCTGCTTGGCAGAAACCTCAACAAACATATTCTTGCCGCCCCACTCTTCAGGAATGACCTCATATTCGGTCAGTTCCTGACGAACACGAGTAGCATCGGCGCCGGGTTTATCAATCTTGTTTACTGCCACCACGATGGGTACATCGGCAGCCTTTGCATGGTTGATAGCCTCAATGGTCTGCGGCATAACCCCGTCATCAGCTGCAACCACTAGTACAATGACATCGGTTACCTGAGCACCACGCGCACGCATAGCTGTAAAGGCCTCGTGACCCGGCGTGTCAATAAAGGTAATCTGCCTGCCATCAATGTTTACAACCGATGCACCAATATGCTGGGTAATACCACCGGCCTCGCCTTCGGCCACGCCCGTATGACGAATGGCATCCAGAAGTGAGGTTTTACCGTGGTCAACGTGACCCATGACCGTAACAACTGGCGGACGAGGCAGAAGGTCTTCTTCGGAATCGTGGTAAACCACCGCAAATTCTTCTTCGGGAGAAACCACACGCACCTTGCGTCCCAGGTCATCGGCAATCAGCTCAATCAGCTCATCGCTCATAGACTGGGTAAGGGTTAAAACCTGCCCCAGCATAAACAGACGCTTGACCACATCGTTTGGCTGAACACCCAAAAGCTCGGCAAACTTTGCCACCGTAGCTCCCTGAGGAATTTCAACCACCGAATCGTCAAGCACCAAGGTGGGATCAAGACCCTTTTCCAAGGCCTCCATCTCAGCACGCTCGCGCTTTTCCTGCTCTCGCTTTTGCTTGCGTTTTTTGCGGCGACCTTCTCCCTCGGTAGCCCCACCTGCTGCAGCTACAGCAGCACGCGCTTCAGCTAAGACCTTATCGCGCTGAAGCTTTTCAGCCTGGACAGCCATCTGGGCATAGCGGTCTTCAGGCTCGGATATTTGCACCTCAAGTTCGGGCACCACCTGTTCAAAGCGAATGCCGCGCTTACCGCGTGCCTTTTTCCCACTACCCCGCTGCGCGCCGCTTTTTCGGCCCGGAGTAGCAGTCGGGGTGGTTTCACCCTGCTTGCGCATTTGCTCCATGCGCTTAGTTTCCGACTCTATCTGCGAAAGCAGGGTATCAAAGCCTCCGCTGCGCTTTTCTGTAGACTTCTTTGCGGGATGATCTTGGTAATCCTGTGTCTTGGCAGCAGGCTTACGATGCGAGCGCTGGCGCAGAGCCTCTTCCACTGCCTGCTTTTTCGCGACCTCCTTAGCGGCAGCTTCCGCACGAGCGCGCGCCCGAGCCTCAGCCGCTTCGCGTGCTACCCGCTCCTTTTCGCTTTCTATCTGGCTTTCAAGCTTGGAAAAAGGTGAGGCACTTTGTGGTACCGGACG
>CAYSMG010000064.1:0-6218 GCA_964432045.1 uncultured Eggerthellaceae bacterium | reverse complement strand
TGCCCGACTACACGGACGAGAACGTCTCTGCGAAAGTCGTGAAAATTATTCAGAGTTATGCGAGTATTGTTGACAGAGTGGTTTGGAGGAAGGCGTAGGATGAGCATTATAGACGTGCTTCTTCCGGCAAAAAGAATAGTTGTATACGACGTAGCCGCTTCCGCGAGCGGAGCCTTGTCCGTGCTAAATGATTTCTATACTGACGCAAAGAATTACAGCGACAAAAGCATACAGTGGACATTTGTCATTAGCACGCCGTATCTTGAAGAAACCGAGAATATCAAAGTGATCCGCGCGCCGTGGGTAAAGAAAAACTGGCTTTGCCGCCTCTTGTTCGACTACGTCTGCGCGCCTAAAATAATAAAACAACACCGTGCTGACACTATATTCTCGTTACAAAATACCACGGCGCCGCGCGTTAAAACCAGACAAATTGTATATTTGCATCAGCCCCTCCCCTTTTCTGAATATAAGTTTAATTTAATAAGCGCGCCGCTCTTTTGGGTATATCAAAATATCATATCCAAGTTTATTTTTGCTTCTGTCAAGAAGGCCGCCGCGGTCATCGTGCAAACTAAATGGATCAAAACGGCGTGCGCGGAAAAAACGGGCGTGCCGGAAGAGAAAATAAAAATAGTCCCGCCAAAGGTAAGCATACAGCCTAAAAAGTATTTCGCCTACGAGAATATGGACATCCCGACGTTCATATATCCGGCGACGCCGCTAATCTACAAGAACCATCAGGTAATTATTGATGCCTGCAAAGAACTTATAAAAGAGGGTGTTACAAACTTCCGCGTTATATTCACTATGACCGGCGTAGAAAATAAACTGGCGCGCAAGCTGAAGGAGGAAGCGGAAAAATACAGCCTCCCAATAGAGTTTGCCGGCATCCTCAAGCGCGAAGAGCTCTTCGACTGGTACACCAAAGCAATACTGCTCTTCCCGTCATACATAGAGTCCTTTGGGATGCCGTTGCTTGAGGCAAAAATGCACCGTACGCCGGTGATTGCTGGGGATACGGCCTTTGGAAGGGAGATATTAAGCGGCTGCGATAAATACGATTTATTTTCATTTAATGATGCAGCTGCGTTGTCTCGTAAAATGCTTTCGTACATTAGCGACGTGAGGGATAAAAATTGCATATAGCTGGAATAGCTCTGCTTTTTATTATATTTTACGTCTTTTACACTTACAAGAGCGAAGCAGATCGTCTCGCTTATATGCTTGCGTTAGCCTCTTTTTTTGAGCTCTTTGTAAATGTTGGATATTTTATTATGATAGGCAGATATGAATTAAAGTATCATGAGTTTATTATGTTAATCTTAACTTGCTATTTGGTCTTTATAATTCATAGACAAAAATTTGATATAGATTTGATTCTATTATTTTCTATTTTTGGAATATTTATTGTAGTCAATAATGCTTTGTTGATATTTAATCCTTATGAAAATCCAACTGTAATTTATGGCGGTTCCACCACTTGGGATAGTCATTATCTGTATGGTGCGGCTCTTGAATATGTACGTTTTACTAAGCAAACGTTGCTTATGGACGCAAGGTATGCGTTGTTTATCTTTATGGGGCTTTTTTATAAACAATATAACAGTCGCTTAGCCATAGATAAATTTCTATTCTTCGGAAGAATGATATTAGTTCTCGTCTGCGTTGAACTGTTGTCAGGCAATATCGGCTATGGGGAGATTTTTAGTCTTTCTAAGGGTATTCTTTTCGGAATTGGCCAATCTACAGCAGCCTTTACTTATCGCGGCGGAGTCCCGATACTATCCGGACTAACGCTTGAACCTGGACATTTGGCAAGAGGCCTTTGGATATGGATGTTAGTATATATAATGTCCAGCGATGTCCCTAAATACAGAGTCATTGCGTTTGCGATGATTGTAGCCTTATTGTCCGGTTCATTCGCTTCTGTGCTGTATGTTGGCTCAGCGATTGCTGTTTTATTGGTTAAACGATTCAACATAAGACTGCTGTTAATCTATATTGCTGGAACTTTGCTTGGTGGGGTGCTATTGGTTGTCATAGCGCCTGAACTTTTTACACATAATTACACGAGATTACTGAATGTCATAGGAATCCTCAGCGAGAATAGCAACGGCAAGGTTACTCTCGGTTCAGAAGGGATACGGCTGCTTTCCATGGCAGAGGCTATAAGAGCATTTCTTACACGTCCATTTTGCGGCATTGGCATTGGTTCAGCCTATGTTTATTCTGGGATTCTTAGTTTACTGCAAACAATCGGTTTGATAGGAACGTCTATTTTATTTATTTACTATGGAAAGATAATCGGAGGCGTCAAATCGCCTACGGTTGCCTTGATATTATGCGCGATGCTGGCACCATGCTGCTTTACCGGCGGGATAGATGTTTTTTATTCGTGTTATTTTTTGCTTATGCTTCTTACTGTCCGCACATATGGGCAAAATAAGATATTTGTTCGTCAAGGGGAAGATATATAGATGTCCAAATTTCTCTTTTTGTTAGGTTCCTATATGCCGTATGCTTCGGCAAACGGCGTCTGTGTCGAGAAAATTGCGCGGGCGCTTGTCGCGCAGGGACACGATGTGTCGTGTCTGGCGATGACTCGTTATGATGACGCAGGATACAGCGAAATTGACGGCGTCAAGGTGTACAGGATAAAGAACCTTTGGCATATGCGCCTTTTAGACTGGTGCGACACGCACGCATCGTTTTTGGGCGTCAAGTTTGTGCACGGATTTGCGCTCTGGTCATGGCGAATTAAGCGAATCTTGTTGTTCCCTATATGGCCGCTATCTGCGCCTCTCTTTGCTTGGAAGTTCTATCGCCAAGCAAAGCAAATATGTATGAGTGAAAATATTGACTGCGTTGTCGGCGTGTATCAGCCGTTTGAATGGATACTCGCATCAGCACTCCTGAAGCAGTCTAACGCAAATCTAAAAGTCGCCGCTTACTTCTGTGACTGTTTCTCTGGGGTGGTATTTCCTAGAATATTGCCGAAATCTTTATGTTACGCTCAATTAAAGCTCTGGGAGCATTATTTCTTTGATACCATTGACGCATTATTTGTGTTAAAGTCTCATGAATTATATTACCTAAATTTATTGGGTAAGTCTATAAATGTACAAAAGCTACATTGTGTTGATATTCCATTCCTAGAAAAAGTCTTTACTGAGCCTTTGAAAACTACAGTGCAAAGCAAGAGCAACTTTATGCTGGTGTATACCGGCAACATATTTTTGCCGTTAACTAATCCGACTTATTTGCTAAAGCTACTTGAATTTATAAAAGGCATACAAGTTAATGTTCACATATATGGAAGAAATAATTGCAGTGAACTTCTAAACCATCATGCAAGTAATAACTTAAAAGGGCGTTTATTTATTCATCAAGCGTTGCCACATGCAGAGATATTACATCTGCTTAGCGAGTCAGATGTCTTGATCAATCTCGGCAGCAATAATCCTAGACAAATACCAAGTAAATTTTTTGAGTATATGTCATTTGGCAAGCCCATAATTTCGTTCTACAGCTACGATGAAGAGCCTAGCCTTCCATATTTACGTAAATATCCACTTGCACTATTGATTGAAGAGGATATGAATAAAATTGAGTATAATGCAAGACTTGTAGAAGAATTTATTCAAAAGAATGTAGATAAGTCAGTGCCTTTCAATACGGTAAAGTCGCTGTTTCCTAACAACACACCGGAATATACAGCTGAATTACTGATGAAACTCTGTAACAAGAAGGCAAATGATGAATAACACCCTTTTGAGGCATCGTGGGGTGCTCGGTTTTCTACAAGTTTTATCTTCAAACTGTGTTCTGATTTTGCTCGGCGTAATCTCTTCGTTTATCGTCCCAATGAGCGTCTCGCCGACAGAGTTCGGCTATTGGCAAACATATCTGCTGTACGATGCTTATGTCGGCTTAGCATTATTCGGATACTGCGATGGGATTTATCTGCGCTTCGGAGGGCAAGATTATGGCGGCCTGCCAAAGGGGCTTTTTTCCGCCTTATTTATGGTTATGCTGCTTTATCTGATTGTGATAGCGCTATGCTTGTCGTGCATTATTTTTGCAAGCGATACGACTCCCAAGAACCGATATATTTTTTATGCCGTTGTCATATCAATGGTGCTGCGCTGCACGATAAGTTTTTTTGTGCTGATCAATCAGGCAACCGCAAGATTTAAAATATATTCAATCGGCAATACTATTGAAAAAATTTTCTTTGTCTGCGCAGTCGTAGCAGTCACTTGTTACGGTCGCCTCTCTATGTACAATCTGATTATAGTCAGCATAAGCGGGCAACTGCTTGCTCTGGCCTATAATTTGTTTACATCGCGCGCTCTGTTTACGTTGCAAGTCCTTACCAGCACGCTCTTATGGAGCGAAATTAAAGCCAACATCGCGGCCGGATTACCTTTAACCATGTCGGCGATCGCTTCCATGCTGATGACCGGCGTCGGGAAATTCAGCGTCGAGCATTATTTAGGGAAAGAGCAATTTGGTTATTACTCGTTTGCCTTTCCGATGATGGCGCTCGTAACCCAAGTTATATCCGCAGCCTCGCTTGTTCTGTTCCCGCTTCTGAAACAGGCGGACGATCGCCGCAACGTTGAAAAATTGCTGAACCTTGCCGATAAGTGGTCCCTCCTCGGCTTTGCGGCCGTAATGGCTATGTATATCCCTGCAAGCGTCTTTGTCAATCTGTTTCTCCCAGCATACAAGCCGACGCTTCCCTGCCTTTTGATCCTTCTGCCAATGCTTTACTTTCAGGCAAAAATCACGATGGTATATAACACGGTACTTAAAATAGAAGGGCGTTCAAATGTCATGATGAGAGCAAGCATTACCTCTCTTGTATTTTGTTTTGCGTCGACAGTGCTCTTATTAAATATATCCCCTTCATTAACAGCTGTTGCCTGTTGCACAACGGCGTCTTATGTCTTATGGCAGATTTTATTAAAACGCTCATTAAAACCTTCATACTCTAACCCCAATTTACTGTAGGTGAAAATATCTTATGAAAGTTTCTATTATTACTATCCATGCTTTAAGAAATAATTTTGGTTCTGTCCTCCAAGGATATGCGTTATGTCGTTTCTTAAATGAAAATGGACACGATGCCAGTATAATTAACTATCAACCAAAATATTTTAGAAAAAGAGAAAATATTATTTCAGCAATCAAATCGCATATAATAAATTCATGTTTTGTTTTTTCTTATTTTATTCGAAAAAAGAAATTTGATGAATTTATCTCGTACTCACGGCTGACACAAGAATATTATAATCTTGATGAATTGCTAATTAATCCCCCTGTTGCTAATTGTTACATTGCAGGCAGTGATCAATTATGGAATCCCTCTTATCCTTGTGGACAGGACGATGCGTTTTTTCTGTCTTTTATAAATTCTCCAAATAAGTTGTCTTATGCAACTAGTCTCGGCACTTCACGTTTAAACCAGTCTGATTATGCTAATATAATCAAAAAAATACATGATTTTGCATATGTATCTGTCAGAGAGAACATAAGCTGCTTAGAGTTGCGAAAATATGGCAGACCAGATGCTGAGCATGTATGCGATCCAGTATTTCTATTGCCTGTTGAGCACTATAGAGGTTTATACAATTATAAACATAGGAGAAAATATCTGCTGGTCTATGCTGTAGAAAAAGACAATAATTTACGGGAGATAGTTGACACTATTGCACATAAACTCCATTGTGATATTATCACAGTAGGCGGTTTTCGTCGTAAATCGAAAGGCTACTTTCCACGATGGATTGGCCCCAAAGAATTCTTAGGTTTTCTCGACAATGCCGAGTTTGTCGTCGTTAGCTCGTTCCATGGAACTGCTTTCTCTTTAATATTTGAAAAACAATTTATTGTCGTCCCTACGCGAAAAAATGTACTTCGAATTAGCAGTATCTTAGATATTGTCAGGCAAAAAGATAGAATTGTTAATAGCTTGGCTGAAGCTACGGAACAGCTTGACAAGTGTATTAACTATACGCAAGTTAGGCCATTATTGAATGATCATATCATGAAATCGAAAAAATTCTTATTAACTGCGTTGCAAAATATCTCTCATACATTATATAAGGACAAATAATATTAGGAGATAAGCTATGATAGACGTATCAAGCAACTATATGATTTTTTGCACTGGATGCGGTGCGTGTAAAAACATTTGTCCGACAAAGGCA
>CAYSMG010000063.1:0-6246 GCA_964432045.1 uncultured Eggerthellaceae bacterium | reverse complement strand
AGAATGAAGATTTCAAATAGACAAAATGAAGGGAACGACTAACAGAGCCACGAAGGCTTTCGGAGATATCACAACTTTTTCAGTCTGTGAACTTAAAATGATTATCAATTCCCAAAGCCGACAATAATGTGTCTAAATAAAGCATAAGGAGACATCATATATGCCAATAAAAAGTAAATTGTTAATTCTGCTTTTTATGCTAATTGCTTTCATCAATTCATTTATTTTCTCAGCAAATGATTCTGCGGTAATACCGCTTTCCTCTCCCATTTATGGCTACTTGGATGATCTCTATATTTTAGAAGGGCATGCACCAGCACAGGGTGCTAGGCCTTGGACGCATGCAGATTTAAAACAGCAACTTGATAGAATTACCCCCACAAACGAGGCCTCAAAACATTTATATGACATAATCAATGACTTCATTGAGAAGGACAGGAATGACAAAGTTTCTTTTGATTTGAATATCAATATAGATCCATCAATCGCAGCGCATAGTAATGCCGAAGATTTTGATACAAGCGATAAATGGGTATCTGAAGTATTGAATGATAAACTTTTGGGATTGAATTTTGGGTTATATGTGAAAAATTACTTTGCAGCAAATATAGGATTATCTCTAGGATTCGTAGATGCAACCAATTCCAGAGGAACAGAGGATTTGGTATTCAAAGGTTCAGCCAATGAAGATAGATTCAGTTCAGTCTTTGCAACAAATATTCCCTTCATTTCAGATGGCTCGATTGATCCTGACGTAACGGATAATACCTACCTTTCACTCGGAAACGAATATATTTCCTTTGTTCTTGCTAGAGGTCAAGTGTCCTGGGGAAATGGAGTTCTGGGAAACCTTATGCTGGGTAATACACTACCATATCATGATTACATATCTCTATCAGCATCAAACAATACCTGGTTTGATTACACGATGCTCGTCAGCTTCTTTCCGCATCCGCAGAACTATTACAATCAAAGCATCGAGGATGAAGTAAGCGGTATTCAGATGTTTATCGGCCATCGATTTGAATTTAGAATGTTCAAAGATAAACTGCGTTTATCCCTGAATGAATCCATTATGTACCATTCTATGAATGGTTCGATTGATTTCAGGGCTTTCAATCCTCTTATTATTCTTCACGGGATTTTCATTCCAGCTAATGCAAACTCATTGGCGACAGTTGAAGTGGAATATGCACCTATAAAGAATCTACAGCTATATGTTTCAGCAGCCCTTGATGATTACGCCTTACCTAATGAACCGCAGCCCCCTGAGTATAATTCAACACTAAATATGTGGGGAGTCATGGGAGGAGCAAGGGGAACAGTTCCGATCAAGATCGGATATTTTTCCCTTAACCTTGAAGTTGTCTATACCTCGCCACTGATGTATCACAAAGACAGTTATCAAGAGGACTCAAGATATAATTATGTAATGGATTATGTTGGTGCAATAAGGCTCAGCAATGGAAACTATAGAAGAGAATATCTTAGCTTTCCGTTCGGTTCTGATGCCTTTGTCATCTACACTGGCGCTGCGTACAATGTTCCCCAAAATTGGAGCGTAGGCATGAAGTTTCTTTTCATGGCTCATGGCGTTACAGATGAAAATAGCATTGCAAAGAAATATGATGGTGTGATTACGGAGGTTCCTGGCTGGCTTGCAACTTCAAATCCATTTTCAGACGAAGAAGGAGAAATTGAATATATCTTCAATATTGGACTGGATGGAGAGTATTACATCCTAGACAATCTAAGGATCTCAACTGGTATTGATTTCATTTATGCAGTAAATTTTGATAACCAAGCTGGGAATGCGTTTGATATCCAGTGGACACTTAGCTTAAAGTACAGTGTATTTTAGATTGGTTGAGACTATCTGCGGTGTACGATGTTCTCCCAATTCTGATATAATAAACCGGTTATGAACGAAAAAGAATTGCCCCAATCCTTATTTATTAACATCTTTGAAATTATCATTAGATTTATACTTAAATTCAGAATTCTGGTCTTAATCGCTATTTTTGCCATTACTTTGTTCTTTGTTTACCAGTTATTCTCATTACAGATAGATGCAAATATTTTCAGTTTCACATCAGGAGTTCCGCCTGCTCAGCAGATATTGACGCCAACAGAAGCGCCGGAAACTCCGGCTGTTTATTATTCCCTTCCGGACGATTTCGTAAAGTTTACACCGGAGGCGTATGGATACGCGCCAAGACCAGAGAGTGAAAAACTGACTGTAAATATACCAGAGTCCCTGCTCGATGGTACGCAGTTTTCTAGATACAATGATGGATTTGTCATAATTTTTTCATCAGCTCTTTTATATACGCCAGAAGTTCTAAATCTGATTTCTGATGTTATGGAGGAGTTGGATTCCCTAGATATCATAGGCCCATGTCTCTCACCTTTTGATTTCGTAACCGTTGAAAAAAGAGGATCAAGACTTGCTGTAATACCGATATCTCCAATAAGCGATGGTGAAGAATGGACGGAAGAATCTGCTGCTATTTTCAAGGAAAGGCTTCTCAGCGATGATATGGCACGCAATTATCTCTATAGCGAGGATGGCAATACGATAATGATTTATTATCGTACAGCCAGCTATAATCAGAAACAGCAGGATGTCCTTAATGCAATTATCGATCCTTTAAGGGATTATGGAAAGGTTGCAATCAACGGTGGCAGCACAATAATAAATCGTGTCACTTATTATATCTTTAAAGACCTAAGTATATTACTCAGTCTTTGTTTCATTGTCATCCTTCTAGTTTATTTTCTGTCATATAAGTCACTTAGAGCTGTAATAATACCTTCATCGCTATCGATTGTCGGGATTATCTGGACACTTGGAACAATGAGCCTTCTAGGGTATAAGCTGACAATCGTTTCGATTCTCACACCGTGTTTGGTATTGACGCTTGGATCCTCATATTCCGTTCATATGATGACTAAATACTTCACTGAAGCAAAGGATCCCAAGAAGGCGGTACACGGATTTGCAAGCATTTCCAAAACTATATTATCAGCATGTTTGACAACAGTTGTCGGCTTCCTTGCGATGATTGTGTGCAGGACGCCGATGTTCAAGCAATTCGGTTTATCGGTGGCAATAGGAATCGCATATTGCGCAATTCTTGCAATCTTCTTCATTCCAGCCATCCTATCATTTCTTCCACAGCCAAAAGAAAATAAAGTCGAGAAGATCAAGAATGGCAAGGTTATGGGCGCTTTTCTGAAATTCGTCGAAATAGCCGTCACAAAATATTGGGGAATAGTCCTTGTACTTGTTGCGATGCTTATTGCCTGCTTTGCCTACATGCATGATAAGGTTGATTTCAATTCGAACTATGTTGATTATTTCCCACAGAATGATGAATTTGTAGTGGATACGAAGTTCTTTGCCCAGACAATGGGCGGAACAGATCCGTATTATATGGAGATTGTCGCACCAGATAGAGAACCAGGGTTCTTCCTGAAAGCAGAGAATATCAAGAAAGTATTCGATTTTGAAAATACAGTGATGGAAGCTTGTCCAGATATCGTTCAGAGTCTTTCACTCTCACAATACGTAGGTTTCTTGAATAAAGTTTACTCAGGAAGCAATTCCATTCCTGACAATGATGGACTGATCAACTTCCTGTATAGACTCCTGCAAATGATGAAATCCTACATTGGAACCAATGTCCTTGATGTAATCGTCAATGATGATGCTTCTGTTATAACGCTTGCAATGCGCAATTATGATGCCTATGCGCAGAATCTTCAGACAACAGCAAGTGCAAGAAGAGTCGAGAATACATTAGATTATTACCGTTACATGCTTCCGGAAGGTACTACCTCGCGAATTTATTGCGGAGCATCAAATTCAATAAAAGCAAGTGATATGATTGTCGCTGATCAGAATCTAGCTACCAAGATATCTATGGTCTGCATAATTATCATTGCTTCTATCACATTGTTCTCCGTCTTTAGAGGAATCGCCTCAATTGTTCCCGTATTGATTGGAATAATGTTCAACTATGTCTTTATGTACATTACTGGAATTCCTTTCGATCTTGTAACTATAGGATTCTCTTCTATCACTTTTGGAGCAGGAATAGATGATGCGCTGCATTTTCTCTTGCACTACAAACAGAACAAAAACATATATCCAGAGAAGAAGATAGAAGAAATTATCATCATTACTATGAATGAAACAGGAAGGCCTATTGTCCTGACAACAATATCCATTGTAGCTGGGATGTGTGTCCTACTCTTCGGGTCATTCACTCCCATCAAATACTTTGGCCTTTTCATGTCAGTTGCACTATCTGTAG
Organism: uncultured Eggerthellaceae bacterium; assembly: GCA_964432045.1. Lineage (GTDB taxonomy): Bacteria > Actinomycetota > Coriobacteriia > Coriobacteriales > Eggerthellaceae > Aphodovivens. Next base: position 1,927 of record CAYSMG010000063.1, on the reverse strand, counting down.
CAATGCTTGCAACGTTATTTGTATTACCTGTGGTAATGATAGTATCAAACAAGCTGAAAGATATATTCATAAGGAGAATCAAGGATAATAAAAAACTATCCTTAAAGAAGTAACATATGAAAAGAAAACTTGAATTTGTCCTCTTTGTTTTGTTATCGTTCAACTCGCTTGTTTTTGCAGATAACCTTCAGAAAATATATACAACAAGGGATAATGAATATAAACGAGTTCAGATGCTGTGCTATCAGGCCGGAGTAATTGGACCTTCTTCTTTCTCCCCTATGCCAGCTCGTGCTTTGATAATCGCATTGGACCGCATTGATCCTTCTGTATTATCTCAGGAGCAGTTAGCGGAGTATAATGAACTTTATGCAATCCTTACCCACGATGATGCTTTATACCAAGAAGAATATTTTACATTTGATATTGATGCAGCTGTTAATCTGGGGATAAATATTGCGGATTATTCAAATTTCAACTACGGAAATGTCGGAAGTGAAGAACTGTTAACACTCAGAACAGAAGAAACACTCGTTCCCTATAGATATGAAAAACCATTTCTTTCCCTCGGCTTAAATATGACATTCGGGGATATTATTTATCTGGAAGGGAGAATCGATCTCAAGAATAATAACAGAATGTTATATGAAAGCTCTCTGGGATGGGCATTCAGCCCAATTGCGTCCGCTAATGAGCTTTACACAGGAATGGCTATCGAATGGCCTTATAGAGCAGGATTAAGCATTGGAAATAACTATGTAAATGTGATACTTGGAAGATTTCCACATAGCGCAGGCAACGGTGTAACAGGAAATCTAATCATTGGCGATAACTTTAATTATCAGGAAGTACTGAATGTTTCATTCATGAGCAATCACTTCACGTATAATATTTCCATAACTCGCTTTGACCAGCAACTAGATAATGGAGATGGAACGACAACCCTTTCACGAAGCGATTTTTCTGGTATGCAGCAATTCAGGGTTATGCATAGATTTGATGTTTCATTTCTCAACCGAGTAAGAATCGCATTGAATCTTGCAACTATCTTTAATTCTAATTATGGTCTAGATTTCAGATTCTTCGCACCTTTTATAATCAACCATAATTATTATAACTATTCGAACGATTTGACTAAACATTATTATGATGAAGCAAATAATCTGATGGGCATTGAATTAGAATATGTCATTACAAAAGGACTGACAGCATCTGCACAAATTGCGCTCGATCAGATACAAGCTCCTTGGGAAAATTACACCGAACTCCCTATTGCTTATGGAGCGCTTGGGAATATCAAATACACGTTTCCGGTCAAAAAGGGAAATATCAATACATGGTTTGAAGTTGTATATACCAACCCATATCTCTATTTAAACGGAAAAACGTATACAGATAATGATGGAGAAACCTACATAGACTACAATCTCGATTATATAGTTGGTTATCGAACATATTACATGGATGATATTGGGTACTCTGGGTATGTCTACGGCCCGGACACCATTGTTCTTTCCCTAGGTGGATCATATACAGATAGAAATAATTTATTCGAAGTTGGTGGAAATATCATATACAAAATCCATGGAGAGAAAGGTTTAAGAATAAATGCCAATGATGCGGGCAGTACAAAAACAGATATGTCTGATTCTGTCATAGAAGATGATTCAGATATATTCATGGATAATACATCAACACCATCAGGTGGATTGAAAACCGCAGAGCACCTAATTAAACTAGCGGCATATGGGGAATACAATTTCAATGATTTAAAGATCTGGGGAAAGTTATCAGTCTATGCAGCAGTTGGTTTCAATTTGTACTTCAACTATGACCATCTGTTGGGTGTTGTGAAATTCAAGCCGCAGATGATGGTTGGTGTTGAGTGGACATACTAGAAATGCAAAAGAAAGAGAAAATCTAAATG
>CAYSMG010000062.1:0-6327 GCA_964432045.1 uncultured Eggerthellaceae bacterium | reverse complement strand
GGGCTGGCTTTTGTGCGAGTCGGAAATGAGTCTGATTGAAAAGCGGTTTGCAGCTCAAGGTCTTTAAAGATCTGCTTGGAGGGCTGCCTCGCGTAGAGCGAGGCAGCCCTTTTTGATGGATGGGACCTAAGTAGAGGGTTCAAGCAGAGGATTCAAATAGAGCTTAAGCCCACTTACCGATTCTGTGCACCTCCCTTAAGTCAAAGCGCGGGCGGGCTGGTGCTGCTCACCTATCATTAAGACCGTGCATCTTTTTTAGCGCACAGGCCAGATGTAGCCAGAGGGGTTCAAGGAAATTTTCACGACATTCTGAACAAGAGCGCACCTATAACGCACCTATAAGGTGTTGTCTCATGTAGTTCATGAAGTGAAAGTATGAACGCTGGCGCATCCCGCATTCGTTTTAGAGGGAGTAAGGATTATGACGAGAAGTTTCAAATCCATGGACGGCAATAATGCCGCAGCCTATGTTTCCTATGCCTTCACCGAGGTTGCCGGTATTTATCCCATTACGCCATCAAGTCCCATGGCTGATTATGTTGACCAGTGGGCGGCAGCAGGGAAGAAGAATATCTTTGGCACTGCGGTCAAGGTGTGCGAGATGCAATCGGAAGGCGGCGCGGCAGGGGCGGTGCATGGCTCTTTGGCAACTGGTGCACTAACCACTACCTATACCGCCTCACAGGGCCTTCTGCTCATGATCCCAAATATGTACAAGATTGCTGCCGAGCAACTTCCGGCGGTTTTTCATGTAAGCGCTCGTACGGTTGCTACTCAGGCTCTCTCTATTTTTGGTGACCACTCCGATGTTATGGCCTGTCGTCAAACCGGCTTTGCCATGTTGGCGGAATCGAATGTGCAAGAGGTTATGGACCTTTCGGCAGTGGCTCACCTAGCCGCTATAAAAGGCGGCATGCCCTTCATTAACTTCTTCGATGGCTTCCGTACCTCCCATGAAGTGCAAAAGATTGCCGTGTGGGATTACAAAGACCTTGCTGAGATGTGCGATATGGATGCGGTGGGAGCCTTCCGTGCGCATGCCTTGAATCCTGATCGTCCGGCTATGCGCGGCAGCCATGAAAATGGCGACATCTTCTTCCAGCATCGTGAAGCCTGCAATTCTCACTATGCAGCCTTGCCTGCAGTTGTTGAGGAGTATATGCAGGCGGTAAACAGCAAGCTGGGGACTAACTATGGCCTGTTTAACTACTATGGTGCCCCTGACGCTGACCGTGTTGTTGTGTGCATGGGTTCCTTCTGCGATGTACTTGAAGAGGTTATCGACTACCTGTGTGCTCAGGGCGAAAAAGTAGGTCTGGTAAAGGTGCGTTTGTATCGCCCCTTTGTGTCCGAAAAATTTCTTGCCGCCCTGCCCAAGACGGTGAAAAAGATTGCGGTCATGGATCGTACGAAAGAACCCGGTTCCTTGGGTGAGCCGCTGTATATGGATGTGGTGCAGGCCTTGACTCAAGAAGGGCTAAGCGGCATTAAGGTAATTGGCGGGCGCTATGGCTTAGGTTCGAAGGACACCCCGCCGGCTTCTGCCTTTGCGGTATTTGCTGAGCTTGAAAAAGAGAACCCACAGCGTGAATTTACGGTGGGTATTGTTGATGACGTAACTCATCTTTCGCTTCCCGAAGATGCAGATTGTCCCAATACGGCAGCACCGGGCACCATTGAGTGCAAGTTCTGGGGTCTTGGTGGCGATGGTACGGTAGGTGCTAATAAGAACTCTATTAAGATCATTGGTGACCACACCGATAAATATGTACAGGCCTACTTCCAATATGACTCGAAAAAGACCGGCGGTGTCACCATCAGCCATTTGCGCTTTGGTGATGAACCTATTCGTAGCCCCTACTATATTAATAAGGCTGACTTTGTAGCCTGTCATAACCCCAGTTATGTGACTAAGGGCTTCCGTATGGTGCAGGATGTGAAACCCGGCGGTGTCTTTATGATTAACTGCCAGTGGTCTTCTGAGGAGTTAGAGCATCATCTCAATGCCGAAACAAAGCGCTATATCGCTGCCAATAAGGTGCAGCTCTACACTATTAATGCTATTGACCTTGCGCAAGAAATTGGTATGGGTAAGCGCACCAATACCATTTTGCAATCGGCCTTCTTTGCCTTGGCCAAGGTCTTGCCGCAAGAAGAGGCGCTGCAGTACATGAAGGATGCCGCTACCAGTTCCTACCTTAAGAAGGGTCAGGAAGTGGTTGACATGAACCATCGGGCTATCGATGCGGGTGCTACTGCCTTCGTAAAGATTGAGGTACCTGCTGCCTGGGCTGAGGCTACAGACGATACCACGCCCCTTGAGTTGAAGGGTCGCCCTGAGGTGGTGGCCCAGGTTTCTAAGATCATGGATCCGGTGGGTCGCATGGATGGTGACCGCTTGCCGGTATCGGTCTTTATGGATCACGTGGATGGTCAGTTCGAGCAGGGTGCAGCTGCCTATGAGAAGCGCGGCGTTGCCGTAAGCGTGCCACTGTGGCAGGCCGATACCTGCATTCAGTGCAATCAATGCGCCTTTGTGTGCCCTCATGCCACCATTCGACCCTTTGTTCTTGATGAACAAGAGGCCACAAGTGCTCCTTCTGCCTGTACCTTGCTTGATGCCAAGGGTAAGGCGGCAGCTGGTTTGAAGTACACACTAGCGGTGTCTCCGCTTGACTGCATGGGTTGTGCGGTGTGCATTGGACAGTGTCCTACTAACTCGCTGAGCATGGTGCCAACCGAAAGCCAGCTTGAGCAGCAGGAAGTCTTTGATTACTGCGTTGATAAGGTCTCTGATAAGCCTCAGGTCCAAGATGCCACGCTTAAGGGTAGTCAGTTTAAGCAGCCCTTGCTGGAGTTCTCGGGTGCCTGTGCGGGATGTGCAGAAACCTCCTATGCACGCTTGGTTACCCAGCTCTTTGGCGATCGCATGTTTGTGGCAAATGCGACGGGTTGCTCGTCCATTTGGGGTGGTCCGGCAGCAACTTCTCCCTATACCGTCAACAAGAAGGGACAGGGTCCCGCCTGGAGCAATTCACTGTTTGAAGACAACGCCGAACACGGCTTGGGTATGCTTTTGGGTTACGAGGCGGTACGCGATACTCTGGTGGCTCGTACCGAGCGTATTTTGAAATCACCCAATTCTCCTGATGAAATGAAGGAAGCCGCCCAGGCCTGGCTTGATGCTCGCAATGATGCCGAGGCAAGCAGGACTGCTGCTGAAGCCTTCATTGCCCAGCTTGAAGTAGCCGCTGAAAAAGCCTGCGAACAGGGGCGTGCGAATGCCCAGGCTATTCTGGATAATCGTGAGTTCCTCACCAAGAAAAGCGTGTGGATCTTCGGTGGTGACGGTTGGGCCTACGACATCGGTTATGGTGGCTTGGATCACGTGCTGGCATCGGGCAAGGATGTGAATGTCTTCGTCTTTGACACCGAAGTCTATTCAAACACGGGCGGCCAGGCTTCGAAGGCTTCCAATATTGGTCAGGTAGCCCAGTTTGCGGCATCGGGCAAGGATATCAAGAAAAAGAGCCTGTCTGAGATTGCTATGGCCTATGGCTATGTCTATGTGGCTCAGGTGGCTATGGGTGCAAAGCCTGCTCAGACCCTCAAGGCCATCCAGGAGGCCGAGGCTTACCCTGGACCTTCTCTGATCATTGGCTATTCACCTTGCGAGATGCACTCTATTAAGGGTGGCATGGCCAACTGCCAGGATGAAATGAAGCGCGCGGTTGACTGCGGTTATTGGAACCTGTATCGCTACAATCCGGCAGCACCGGCAGGTAAGAAGTTTGTTCTTGATTCGAAGGAGCCGGCAGGTGGGTATCGCGACTTCTTGATGAACGAGGCGCGCTATAGTCGCTTGACACGTGAATTCCCCGATCGTGCCGAGGAACTCTTCGAGCGCAACGAGCAGGCAGCCCTTGATCGCTATAATCATCTGTGCAAGCTTAAGGAAGTCTATGCCGATTAAGGCTTGAGTCCTGGGGCACTAAGGTCTTGACCTTGGGGTACACTCTCGTCTTCCCCGTTACAGAAGAAGGGGCAGGTGGTTTTTCACCTGCCCCTTTGCATGTTTGGGGATTGAAAATACTGCTAGGATGCCCTAGCAGCCATCTGCCAGGACACCCTAGCGGTCATCTGCCAGAATGCCCCAGTAGCCGTCTAGCTCTCAGTTAGCAGTCCAGGGAAGGCTTTGTAAGGGTCGAGGTTTTCCTTGTAAAGGAAAGGCGCACTGCCCCTTGAGTGTTTCAGGGCTGGATTTCAAGCTTATGTCTATTAAGTTCAAACCGAGGGTTTTTGCGCGGGCAATAATACCTTCCTTAAGTGCGGCTATCACGCTTAGCATCTTTTCTTCTTCGCTTGTATAAAGGGTAAGAAAGAAGCTGGCTTTTGCCTTGCGTTTTTTGGCATTGAACTTGCTTTCTGAAAGCGCTGCTCCTTCTATAGCATTCAGTATGCTCACAGCTGCATCAATATCGCCGCAGGCTTGGCATAGGGCCTTTTTAAAGATTTCCAAAAGCCGCGATTCATCTTCAATAAGAAGCAGATGGCCCAACTGAGAATCACTGCACTTTATTTCAGTGTTTATTTTGGCGCTTCTTTCAGCCTTTCGAGTCTTTTTTCCGCCTAAGACCTCGCGCGTTTTTTCGAGGGCTTGGGGAAAGGCATGACGCTCTTTCATTCCGAAGGTAGAGGTGTGAATGCGCAGCTCGTCGAAGTTGTAGCCATCCTTTTTAAGCTCAAGACACAGCCTTTCTCTGCGGGCATTGATCTCTGCCTTTGCCGTTGATTCGTCCATGTAAAGGCCCAAGACAATATAGGGGGTATCATCAAGCTGGCCCTTACGGGGGCTTTTGTCGGCGGCGAAGTAGAGACTGTTGATGTGGGCTAAAAGGTAGTCTGCCGAATCCGGACTATCCCGCCAGGTTCTCTTAAGCGCTGCTTCAAAGCGGGCGTTGTGCTGCGCCGCCTTCAGCAAACGCACTTTTTCAGGATCGATACTGGCGATGTAGTTGTTTAGACTTGTGCTAAGGCTTCGCATGAAAAGGCCCCGTTGCAGTAGGTATTTAGCCTAAGAGCTTTTCTACATAGGCCAGCTTTACGCAGAGGACAAAGACATCCATGGCAGCATCTAGTTCTTCTAGGGGCGGAAGTGTTGGGGCAATACGAATATTGCTATCGACCGGATCCTTGCCATAGGGCCAGGTTGCCCCAGCGTCGGTAAATATTACCCCTGCCTCCTTTGCCAGTTCTACCACCCGCTTTGCGCAGCCTGATGGCGCATCGAAGCTAATAAAGTAGCCACCACGTGGCTTTGTCCAGCGACATTCTTCCACCTCAGCGAGACCTTCGGCCAGTTTTCTTTGTACCAGGTCGAATTTCGGTCGCAAGATTGCGGCATGCTTGCTCATATGCTCGGCAATTCCTTGTGCGTCACGTAAAAAGCGCACGTGGCGCAGCTGATTAATCTTGTTGGGGCCAACGGTGAGCAAGCTAAAGTGCGCTTTAAATTCTGCTAGGTTTTCAGGACTTGCAGCAAAAGCAGCAATACCAGCACCGGGCAGGGTGACCTTAGAGGTGGAGGCAAATTTGAAATAGCGATGCGGCCTGTGAGCTTCGCGACAGGCCTGTCCTATGTCAAGTACCTGATCCTGCTTGGAAGGCTCGTCAAAGAGGTGGTGTACGCAATAGGCGTTGTCCCAGAAAATGCGGAAGTCTTCGGCTGCGCAGGGCATGGAAGCCAGACGACGCACGGTCTTTTCCGAATAGCTAATGCCGCTCGGGTTGGCATACTTTGGCACACACCATATGCCCTTAATGGAATCATCTTCTGCTACTAGGCGCTCCACCATATCCATGTCTGGACCCTCATCGTCAAGAGGTATGGCAATAAGCTCAATACCGAAGCTTTCGCAGAGGCGAAAATGCCGGTCATAGCCAGGGGAGGGACAGAGCCACTTTATTTTTTCGTATTGAAACCAGGGGCGTGAGCCAAGAGGGCCAAAGTTAATGCAGAAGGTCAGTGCATGATACATAAGCTCAAGACTAGAATTTCCACCCACGAAAACGCACTCTGGCCTGTCGTCCAGCATGCTGGCCATAAGCCTTTTAGCTTCTGGCAGGCCATCTATAAGCCCATAGTTACGGCAGTCGGTCCCATCTTCTGCAAAGCATTGGTCGGCAGTGCTTATGATGCTTAAAAGAGGGCTCGATATATCAAGTTGATCAACCCCGGGTTTTCCCCGAGCCATATTTAAGTGCAAGTTACCTGCTTTTACGGCTGCGTACTCATCTTCAAGATGGGACTTAAGTTCGCTAAGTTTG
>CAYSMG010000061.1:5146-6352 GCA_964432045.1 uncultured Eggerthellaceae bacterium | reverse complement strand
CGTGCAGTTGTTATCAACTCAGGAGTTGCCAATGCGGCTACCGGCCAGCGCGGATTAGAGGCTGCGCGTGAAATGGCACGCATTACTGCTCGTGAGGTAGGTTGTCCAGCCGAGGAGGTATTAGTTGCTTCAACGGGCGTGATAGGGGTGCACCTGCCGCTTGAGCCCTTTAAAACCGGGGTGCCCTTGGCATACAAGGCTCTTTCCGTTCAGGGGGCCAATGACGCTGCACGCGCTATCATGACCACCGATACGCACCCCAAACAGGCCGCCGCTTCTTTTTGCGGCGACGGTCTAGGTTATGACTCCTGCACCTTTACAGTGGGCGGTATGGCCAAGGGCTCGGGAATGATCATGCCCAATATGGCCACCATGATAAGCGTGATTACCACCGATGCTCCTCTTACAGCGCCGGTCTTGCACCAGGCCCTTGTCAATGCGGTGAACCTGAGCTTTAACAAGGTAACGGTTGATTCTGATACCTCAACCAATGATACCTGCTTTATCTTTGCAAGCGGTGCGGCGGCACCTGGAGCAAAGCCTATTGAGCCGCAAAGTCCCGCCTATGCAGCCTTTGTAGAGGCCCTTCAGGCGGTTTGTGTGAACCTGGCACGTCAGATGGCATCTGATGGTGAGGGTGCAACGCGTTTGGTGACGGTAAACGTACGAGGCGCGCAAAATCCGACCGAGGCCGATGCAGCCGCACGCACCGTGGCAAATTCGCCCTTGGTTAAAACAGCTATTACCGGCCACGATGCCAACTGGGGGCGCATTGCAGGGGCGGTGGGACGCTCGGGTGCTCGTTTCCGGCAGGAGGATACCGCCATCGACATCATGGGTATTCCGGTATGTCGGGGTGGGCTTACCGTTCCCTTCGATGAAGAAGAGGCTCTGCGCCGTTTCGAGCAGCCTGAGATTATAATCGATATCGATCTTGGCGCCGGATCCGCCGAGGCCACCATGTGGACCTGTGACTTCTCACACGACTACATCAGCATTAACGGGGACTACCGAACCTAGTGTTTCTGACGGTATAGCAAAGGGGCGTTCATTAGCAGGGAGCATTCATTAGTAGAAAACACCCATCAAAGAGAAAGACTTGCCAACAGAAAACGCCCTTCAACAAAAGGCGCTCATCAGCAGAAACGCTAAAGGAGATGAACTTATGAACTTCGATAAAGACACTCGGCCCAATGGCGTATCAAG
>CAYSMG010000061.1:0-5046 GCA_964432045.1 uncultured Eggerthellaceae bacterium | reverse complement strand
ATCATCGCTTATGCAGCCGATCCGCGTCTTGGGCGCGTGGGGGCTGTTGATCGCATTAATACTCAGCTTTTGGAAGACTTAGTAGATGGCGACTTTATTCCCGTTTTGGCCACGGTGGGCGTGGGTGAAGACGGCGGCTTTTTCAATGTGAACGCCGATGTCGTGGCTGGTCATGTGGCAGCTGCCATTGGCGCGCACAAGGTGGTCTTCCTTACCGATGTTGATGGTTTGTACAAAGATTTCGCCAACAAAGACACGCTCATCTCAAATATGACCTTGGATGAAGCGCGGGAACTGGTGAAAAGTGGCAGCTTGGAGGCCGGCATGGTTCCCAAGATGAAGTCCTGTGTGCATGCGCTTGAGGCGGGCGTACACCGAGCCCATATCATAAATGGCACCACTCCTCATGCGCTTTTGCTCGAGCTTCTTACTGACAAAGGCATTGGTACCATGGTGACTCAGCCTGCTGACGTGGAAAACTTCGAGGCAAAGCCGCTGGGGACCTTTGCCTCGCGTCTTGCGGGGAATTTGCAAGATTAAACTCCCGCCATATAAGAACTCCCGCTTATACGGGGGCATATATGGGGAACAAGGATAAGCAATAAGAAAAACAAAGATACGCAGTAAGGGAACAAGGATACGCAAAGGAGCGGCCCTTATGAGTCTTCGAAATCAAGAAGAATTAGAAAACAAGTATGTTATGCACACCTTTGGTCGCAAGCCGGTTGAGCTGGTGGCAGGCCAGGGTATGGAAGTGCAGGATGACACTGGCAAAACCTACCTCGACTTCATTGGCGGCATTGGTGTTTTGTCTTTAGGTCATTGTCATCCGGCAGTGGTGAGGGCCCTGCAAGCCCAGAGCGAAACTCTGATGCATGTGAGTAACTACTACTACATCAAGCAGCGGGGAGAGCTCTCAAAGACGGTCTCTGATCTACTGAACTGGCAAATCCCTGAGGATCAGCGCAGTCCCTGGAAAAGTTTCTACGCCAATTCTGGTGCCGAAGCGAACGAATGCGCTATTAAGCTGGTGCGCTTGGCTGCACAGAAGGCAGCTGGTGCAGATAAGGAAAACAAGACCCAGGTTTCTTCTCTTATCGTGACCCTTGAGGGAAGTTTTCATGGCCGTACCTTAGCTTCCCTTGCAGCCACCGCTCAACCGGCCAAGCAAGAGTCCTTCCAGCCCTTGCCCCCTGGTTTTATAAGCGTGCCGCTCAACGACGTTCAGGCTCTTGAGCAGCTCTTTGAACAGCGGGGGAGCGAGATTTGCGCGGTCATGCTTGAGTGCATTCAGGGTGAAAGTGGGGTGCACCCTTGCTCAACTGAATTCTTGCAAGCAGCCCGTCGTCTTACCCAAGAGCACGGCGCGCTTTTGGTTTGTGATGAGGTGCAGTGCGGCATCTTCCGCTGCGGGCTGCCCTTTGGCTTTCAGCATTACGACATTCTGCCTGATGTGGTGACCATCGCAAAAGGCATTGCCGATGGTTTCCCTATGGGTATCTGTGCGGCGCGTGGTGCAACGTCCGATGTCCTACAGCCGGGTGATCACGGCTCCACCTTCGGCGGTAGTTGCCTTGCTATTGCAGCGGCAAGCGCCACCCTAGAAGAGCTGCAAACGCCCGGCTTTGCCTCTCATGTTCAGGAAGTGGGAAGCTATCTGCAGAAACAGCTGGCTACCCTTCCGGGTGTGGGTGAGGTACGCGGACTGGGACTGATGGTAGCCTGCGAGCTTGCCGAGGGTATCTCTGCGGCTAAGGTGGTGCTGCGTGCCCTAGATGAGGGCCTGCTTTTGAACAACACCTCTGCACATACCCTGCGCTTTTTGCCACCTCTGGTGTGTGAAAAGACCCACGTGGATACCCTCATTGAGCGTCTAGGCCGCCTGCTATAATGGCCAGCGCACTGAAAGGAGATCCGGTGTCAAAATCACTGCCAAAGGCCAAGCGACAGCAGCGCCACGATGCAATTTGCGCCATCATTCGTGCCGAGGCAGTGCGAACTCAGCGCGACCTCGCTCAAAAGCTGCGTCAGGCCGGTTTTGATTGCACCCAGGCTACCGTTTCGCGCGACATTATGGAGCTGGGTCTACTTAAGTCTTCCGATGGCTGCTACGCTTTGCCGCAGGACGAGCGCTTAGCCCGTCTCAGTTCAGAGCTAGTGCTTGAGGTCAAGGTGGGGGGTACCATGGTGGTGGTAAAAACCCACCCCGGCGCTGCTCAGGGGGTCTGTGCAGCCTTGGATGATGCCCAGCTACCTGGCGCTTTAGGTACGGTTGCTGGTGATGACACTATTATGATTGCGGCAGAAGATACAACAAGCGCGCAAGTCTTAGCGCAGGCTCTTGAGGCGCTTGGGATGTCCGGTAAAACAAGCGGGAAGGAACGCAAAGCATGACTCAGGAAAAAGACAAGGTAGTTTTGGCCTATTCGGGCGGACTTGACACCTCATGCTGCATTAAGTGGCTGCAAGAGGAAAAGAACCTTGACGTAATAGCAGTGGTGGGCGAGGTAGGCCAAGAGCACGATGGCCTTGAGAAGGTGTATCAAAAGGCGCTGGCAAGTGGGGCCATTGCCTGTCATGTGGTCGATATGCGCGAAGACTTCGCCAAGGAATACCTCAGCTGTGCCCTGATGGCAAATGGCCTGTATGAAAACACCTACCCGCTGGTGAGCGCACTTTCACGTCCGCTTATCTCAAAGCATTTGGTACGCATCGCTCATGAAAGCGGAGCAAAATACATTGCCCATGGTTGTACGGGTAAGGGTAACGACCAGGTGCGCTTTGAAACCAGCATCCTAGCACTTGATCCCAGCCTAGAAATCTTGGCTCCCGTGCGCGAGTGGGACTTAAAATCTCGTCCACAGGAAATTGCCTGGGCGCGCGAGCACGGTATCGAAGTAGGGGCCACCAAAGAGTCCCCCTATTCTATCGATGACAATCTGTGGGGACGCGCCATTGAGTGCGGCGTTTTGGAAGATCCTTGGAACGAGCCGCCCGATGATATTTACACCATGACGGTCGACCCCGAGGCTGCTCCCGATAAGCCGGAGTATGTAGAAATTAGCTTCGAAGGGGGTCTGCCCTGTGCTGTCAATGGTCAGACAAAGAGCTTCTTAGACATCGTCTATGAGCTCAATGATATTGCTGGACGCAATGGCTATGGTCGCCTCGACATGATAGAAAACCGCCTGGTGGGCGTGAAAAGCCGTGAATGCTACGAGGCACCGGCTGCTTTGGCACTTATTAAGGCTCACAAGGCCCTAGAAAGCCTGGTTTTAGAGCGCGATGTACTGCACTACAAGTTGGGGATTGAGCAATCCTGGGCAGACGCAGTCTATAACGGCAAGTGGTTTAGTCCCTTAAAGCAGGCGCTCGATGCCTTTATCGCCAGCACGCAAAGTTGTCTTACTGGCGATGTGCGCCTGAAGTTCTACAAGGGCACCTGCACGGTTATGGCACGTCGCAGCAAGTATTCGCTTTACGACTACGGCCTGGCTACCTACGACGACGATGATGCCTTCGATCACAAGGCCGCCAAGGGCTTTATTGATCTGTACAGCCTGCCCACCAAGGTGTGGAGTGCCAACCGTCGCGAGCACGGTGCCAGCGAAGCACCCCAGGTCTAAGGCTTTAGGTCTTAGGTGAGAGCTTAGAACCCAGAAGAAGGAGAAACCTCATGGCGCTTTGGTCGGGTCGGTTTACGGAAGGGGCAAGCGAGTTCACCCAAAAATTCGGCGCTTCGCTACCGGTTGACAAGGCACTATATGCCCAAGACATCGCTGGATCAAAGGCTCATGCCCGTATGCTTGCGGCCCAAGGGGTCATTTCTGCCGAAGACGAACAAAGCATACAGGCTGGCCTTGACCGCATCCTCCAGCGCATCGAGGCGGGCGATTTTGTCTTCGATATCAAGGACGAAGATATCCACATGGCTATAGAAAGCCAGCTTACCGCCGATATTGGCGATGCTGGAGCGCGCCTTCATACCGGGCGCAGCCGCAATGATCAAGTATCGACCGATACCCGTCTTTTTGCCAAGCAGCGCTGTGGTGAGCTTATGCAGGCAAATATTGATTTGCGTTGGGCGCTTATAGAGCAGGCCCAGGCAAACCCGCAGGTTATTCTGCCAGGCTACACTCACTTACAGCACGCTCAGCCGGTACTGCTTAGCCACCACCTGCTGGCCTACGTGTGGATGCTAACGCGCGATTTTGAGCGCCTGGCCGCGGCGCGCAGGGCGGCCGATGCCAGTCCTTTAGGCTCGGCGGCCTTAGCGGGCACCACCTATCCGCTTGACCGTCAAATGACCGCGCGTGAACTGGGCTTTTCTCGGGTTATTCCCAACTCGCTCGATGCGGTATCCGACCGCGATTTTCTGCTTGACCTGCTCTACGCCTGCAGTGTTAGCTGTATGCATCTTTCGCGTCTGGCCGAAGAGATCATCTTGTGGTCCTCAAGTGAATTTGGCTTTATCACCCTGTCCGATTCCTTCTCAACCGGCTCATCCATTATGCCGCAGAAGAAAAACCCTGACTTTGCCGAGCTTGTACGGGGTAAAACAGGCCGCGTTGTGGGTGATTTGGTGGCGCTTTTGGTCACCATGAAGGGCCTACCCTTGGCTTATAACAAAGACCTTCAGGAAGACAAAGAGGGTGCCATTGATGCCGCTAAGACCTTGGAAGACTGTCTGGTGTGTATGACGGGCATGATTGCCACCATGACCATACATCCTGAAGCCATGATGGCTCAGGCAAAGAAGGGCTACCTTGCTGCTACTGATGTGGCAGACTACCTAGCCAAGAAGGGCCTGCCCTTCCGTCGTGCGCACGAGGTGGTGGGGCGTCTGGTGCTGCTTTGTGAGCAGCGCGGCTGTGACCTGGATGATTTAACTCTTGAGGACTTCAAGGCAGCAAGCGATCTGTTTGAAGAAGACATTACCGCAGCCCTTGATTTGGAGAGTATTGTACGTGCCCGCACAAGCGAAGGTGGAACCGGCCATGATGCAGTTGCAATCCAGCTAGACAAAGCCTTAGCCCAACTCAGTCA
>CAYSMG010000060.1:0-6364 GCA_964432045.1 uncultured Eggerthellaceae bacterium | reverse complement strand
CGCAGTCCACGATATGGGGCATTATGGCCAGCGTTGCTCTGCCCTGTGCAGCTGTACTGCTTATTGCTGTGGGGGCATCCTTTCTTATTGGTTGGATGGTCGCGCGACGTGTGGTATCACGCATGGAACGCATTGATTTGAACCATCCCCTTGATGCTGACGCGCCTGAAGAACTCATGCCTCTTTTGCAGCGCTTGGATAATCAGCATCGCCGTCTTGATGCCCAGGCGAGTGAGCGTCGCACCTTTACCGCAAATGTTTCCCACGAGCTCAAAACTCCGCTTACGGTAATTTCTGGATATGCCGAGATAATTAATCGAGGCATCGCCAAGCCTCATGACGTGCGCAAATTTGCTGGCCTCATTCACGATGAGGCACTTCATATGAAAAGCATAGTGGAGGACATCATCGCACTTACGCATCTGGATGAGATAGGCGCGGGACAGGCAAATCTGGACATGCTTGAGGTCTCGCTTGAAGATATTGCTAACAATGCGGTAAGTCACCTAAGGCCCTTTTCTGAGCGTGTGCGGGTTGATTTAGTGCTCAAGGTGACGCGCACCAACAACGAACCCGTCAAGGTGTACGGCAATGCGCGCATACTTGAGGAGATGGTACGCAACCTAGCCGAAAATGCGCTGCGCTACAACTACGAGGGCGGGCGCGCTGAAGTGGAAGTTGCCAGCGAGCAGGGCCATGCCGTATTGCGCGTGAGTGATACGGGTCGCGGGATTCCTCATGACTTACGCGAGCGCGTATTTGAGCGCTTCTTCCGCGTCGAGGAAAGCCGCTCTAAAGAAACAGGCGGAAGCGGTCTTGGTCTTGCGATTGTCAAGCATGCCGCCCAGGTACATGGCGCAAGCATTGACCTGAGTGATAATCAGCCGCAAGGCACCGTGATTACCGTGTCATTCCCACCATCTGAACAGGAAATATAACGTTTCGCTGGGCTTGAGAAGTGTAGGCGCAAAGAGGCCCTGACCTCAGAAAACTCAAAAAGAAAGCAGCGCGAAAGGCATTGGAAGAGAGTGCCTGAGTTTGAGAGTGCCTGAGTTTATTTGTCATCCCTCTCATCCTTTTTACACTTGTCATTCATACGAGACTCGAACTTCTCAATGGCCAGCTGTTGGTAAGTTCTTTAATCTTTGTATCGGCACGAGATATTCGCATACTGAGCGAGAAGCCTCAAATCAGCAAAATAAAAGAACAGAAATACAAAGGTGCGGGTTAAGTTAATCGGGGCGGGGCGAGTGCGGCATTTAGAAATTCAATCTACCGACAGCTATAAGGGATCCCATGGCACACTTGGCATATTCTTCTGCTGACAAGACAGACCTGTTGCGCATGACTTAGGAACAGGCCAACAAGAACTTCCAAATTTTGAGCTTAGTTAAGCCAACGTAGGCGATCTTCATACAAAGGCTTATGTGAACGAGAAATATCCCGGGGATACCCCAAGCAAAGATGAAAAGAACCTTCATAATTGCTAGGCACTCCCTGCTCTTGGGCGAAAGCTTTGCCTTCATCGGTTTCAAAGAGCCGCTTGGCGCGACTGACAAAACAGCTGCCCACACCAAAAGACCAGGCAGCAAGCATCATATAAGAGGCCGACATCGCTGCATCAAAGGGCGCATACTCGTAATTTTTTGGCGTAAAACCATGGATAACACAGGGCACAGCATAAAAACCATCGGTATTGTTTGGATCATCTGCAGTGCTGGGCTGGGCCGTAGAAACCGGGTAAAAACCCTCGTCGTAAATATCATGACTCAAGCGACCAAGCTTCAAGTTTATCGCACGATCCTGGCAGACAATAAGTAAGGGACTTTGTGCCCCACCTGCACTTGGTGCCCGCAGGCCCGCCTCGGCAATAGACTGAAGCACGCTAGGATCAAGTGCCTTATCAAGGTACTTACGGATACTCCGCCGTTCAAACAGTGCTTCCATTACCGGGTTTTGGTACGCTGCCTTATCATTCATCATGCTTTCCTCATACGAAAACCAATACCACCCGCATAGCCTGCCTCTTCACTACAGGGACACGTAATCCGCCCTCCCTGAGGCAACCCGGCATCAAGGGAAAGCCGAAGATTTTGTAGCTCAAGCACCAGCTGCCTCGCTTTGCCAGTCCTACTCTTCTTGTAAATCAGCCTGCTGATGCCGCAGGTGGTTTCTCTGGCACAGTTTTAAGGCTGCCGAATGACCTGCCAAAAGACCGCTTGCCCAAGCCCAATGCAGGTTATAACCCCCGCAGGGAGCATCAACATCTAAGGCCTCACCTGCAGCAAAAAGACCCTCATGCACCCGCGATTCTAGGCTGTGAGTCTCAAAAGCGCTCAGGTCAAAACCACCCCGCATAACTTGGCATTGCCGCGCATCCCCCACCCCTAAGATGCTAAGAGGAAAGCTCTTAAGAGCGCTCACTAGGGCAAGAAGACCGGTATTTTCGAGCGAGTCTATACTTGCATCCTTCAGGTGACCCTTGGCAGCTCCCTTTGCGCCCTGAACTGCTTCCTCTTGAAAGGATTTAGCTGAACCCCCTAAGACAGCCTTGTGCATAGCTTCCGGCTCATCACCTGCCAAGGCCAGCTCTTTTGCCTTTTTAAGCACCTCGTGTATGACCGCCGGCAAAAGCACTCCCCGCAAAAGATCCTTACCACAGGCCAATACATCGGCATCAGAGTTAACACTACCTTGCAGCTTAAGCCTTTGCAGGCGGGCCAACAGGAAAGACTTGCACTCATCGCTGCTCATACTAGGCAGAAAATCTATAAGCAGAGTATCACCCGGCTTGGCAAAGCGCGAAAGGTTAAACACGCAAATACCCGACACCCCGTACTCGCGGAAAAGCAGTTCCCCCTCTTCGCTTACACACACCGCATCTAGGTCATTTGCATTAAGGGAGCATGCAGTATGCGTCTTTACTGCGCTTGGCACCACATCACCATAAGTGGAAGAACTAGTCTCTCTGGTCGACGAGGACAACAGGGTCAGCCTTGCCTTTACCCGAATATTGTTCAGAACCCGGGGTGTGGATTCAGAAATCGCAAGGGGTACCAGTACCGGCAAGAGGGGTTTTACCGGCTGGCCTTCCACCAAATGTATGTCTGTCTTGTCCCTTGGTTGCTGGAAGGCGTCGCGCTTGCCTTTCGCATGATTGCCCTTGTCCCCCGGCATTCGCTCGCTGCGAAAGGCAGCTCTTGCTTGTGCGCAAGCACTGCCGTTTTGCATCTGCAGCTTGGTAAAGCCAGCCTGCGCATGGACCCCACCTATCGCCACAATCACCAAGGCGGCGTGCTCCACTGAAGAATCGGAAAAACGCAGGTGATATAAGCCATCCGGGCTTTGGGGTGCATCGATGCGGACCAGCTTTCGTCCACAGGCCTCATACACTCCAAGACGCGAGAGCTCAGCCCGCAGTACATCTAGGACCGTTGAGGCCTTACCTGTTGCTGGGTATAAGCGACCCTCAGCCTCTTCTCGCCACAAAAATCCCAGCTCATCAAAGAAGCGCAAAACGGCATTCTGGGGAGCAAAGGCTTGAAAGCCTGCAGTGCTGTCGGCAAGAAAATCCTGCGCTTCAAGAGACCCCGAAGGCCCAAAAAGCCCGGAAGATCCAGATGCTCCAGATGATTCAAAAGACCCAAAGGCCATCTTTTTTTCAAGCTCAGAAAAAACCTCTTCTACAAAAGGTGCATTCGAATAAGCCTGTACCCCAATGAAACGATTGGAAAAGTTACAACGTCCATTACCGGTAGCCAAAATAGAGCGCCCCACGCGCTCGTCAGCCTCAAAAACCACCACTTCTGCAACAGGGCTTTTAGAAGCTTCAGAATCCTTGGAACCCTTAACAGACAGAGCAGTCTCTAGCGTTCTTGCCGCTGAGACAGCTGCAGCAAGCCCTGCAGCGCCACCGCCTACCACCGCAATGCGCATACAGGCCTCACCCGGCAAAACCACAGACTGAGGCTGCTTCTTTTCATGTGTGCGAGCGTGGGGTAAAAGGCCCTTGTTTGCCCCACTCTTCTTATGTGTTCGTCGTTTTGCCATGCGCTTATTGAAGTTTCTGCCTGAAAAACAAGCGCTCAGAACCGCTTAGGCCAACTGATACCCACGCGCCTTATATTCACGCCACCACAAAAGCACCTTGTTGCGCAGTTCTTCCGGGCTGCCATCGTTGTTGAACACCACATCGGCTTCCTCAATACGATCAGCATCAGTGATTTGGCGCGCAATACGACGGCGCACATCGTCTTCTTCCCAGCCAGCATCAACCGCACGCTGAACCCGTGTTTCAAGCTTTGCCAACACAGCAATAACCACATCGGCAGAATAGGCCAGCGACATCTCGCGATTTTTAAACACCGAGTACTCAACAACCACAGCCTCGCAGCCCTGCTGCTCCAGCTCGGTCAGTTTTTGGGTGAAAGCATCCTCAATACGTGGCATGGTGATGCGATTCAGCTTGCGGGTGTCAGAGGGAGTCACAAAAGCCTTTGCTGCCAAGGCGCGACGGTTTACCTCACCAGCCTCATCAAAAACATCATCGCCAAAAGCTTCACGCAGCTCTTCTTTTACGGAATCCCAGGTAAGTATACTGTGCCCCACCTGATCAAGATCAATAAAAGGCAGGCCCTCATCTACCAAAGCCTTGCGCACCATTGACTTTCCTGCTCCCATGCCGCCAATAATAAATAGCTTTTTCATGCCCGCAAAACCTCCTTGATGATGCCGCCACCCAACACAGTTGCCCCTTCATAAAAAACCGCATACTGCCCCGGAGCTGTGGTGGCCTGCGCGCTGCGCAGCTGGACAAAGCATTCTTTTGCCTTACTAGGTTCTATGATACACGCAGCGCCCGAGCTTCGGTAGCGCAGTTTTACCAGCGCATCCAAGGAATGATCCAGATGGGTGAAGGCCTGCCAGTTAAGATCAGCCACTACCACCGCTTGGATAAGAGCTTCTTTGGCCGTACCTACCACGAGCTGCTTTGTTAAAGCTCGCTTTTCTACCACATACAGGGGCTGGGCCGCAGCAACTCCAATACCACGCCTTTGACCCAGCGTAAAACCAGAAAGACCTGAATGGTGCCCTAAGACCCTGCCCTTGGTATCGATAATCTCGCCAGGCTCATCTGCTACTCCTCGGCTCTGTAAAAAATCGCGGTAGTTGCCTGTGATAAAGCAGACATCTTGGCTCTCAGGCTTTTCAGCTACGGCTAGCTTGTGCTGAGAAGCCAACACCCGCACCTCAGCCTTAGTCATACCCCCCAGGGGCAAAACAAGACGTGAGAGCTGGTCCTGGCTCAGCAGGGCAAGCATATAGCTTTGGTCCTTACGAGCATCAAGACCAGTTTTTATAGCAAAACGCCCACTGCTGCTAAGTTGGACGATGCGGGCATAATGGCCGGTTGCCACCTTTTCACAGGCCAGCTGATCAGCTACCTCTAGAAGCGCTGGAAGCTTACAATTTGCATTACAGGCTATACAGGGGCTAGGGGTTAGACCCTGGGCATAGGCTTCAACAAAGGGCTGTATCACAGTGCATTCGAAGTGATCGGCGCATACTGCCTCGACATGCTCAATGCCCAAGTGATCACACACGGCCCAGGCATCACGTGAAGCGGCGCGTGCGGCCTCATTGTCCTGAAACAGACAGGTAACCCCCACCACTTCAAAGCCTGCACGCTGTAAAAGCAGGGCCGCAACCGCGCTATCAACCCCGCCACTCATTCCAAGGGCAATACGGGTACCTAAGGCGGGCCTGAGCTCGTTTTCTACACCTGATAGATCAGACTCAGCCATCAGCGCCGACACCATCCACCATAAACTTCACCTGGCCTTGAGCTCCTAGCTGAACAAAAGCTCCCGAAACAGACGCTTTGCCGCCCTATTCGTAAGACACTGAAGGTAGCTCTACGATTCGGCTTCGTCGGTATTGATAGCATGCTCTACCAGCCACTTGTTAGCACGAAGACGCTCGGCCGCTTCGCGCAGCACAAAACCGCGTCCACTCTCCTCAAGCTGACGGCGGATCGTGCTGGGATCTTGCCCGCCCATAGTGGCACACACCTCGCTAAGGTCTTCGTCGGTAATAGCCAGCTTCTCGTGCCGAAAAACGGCATCTAAGGCATAGCCCTGCACCAGCATTTGGCGAGTCTGAAGCATCAGCATCATATTGAGCTGCTGCTCACCTCCCTGCTGTTCAATAAACTGCTCCCAGGTCATACCCTGCTGAGACACCTCACGACGCATATTGCTAACCAGAGTGCGTGAACTTTCCTCATATACCTCATCGGGAATGGATCCAGAAAAACGACTCGCTACCTGAGCAGCTGCTGCTTCTCTGAGAGCCTCAATCTGTT
>CAYSMG010000059.1:0-6413 GCA_964432045.1 uncultured Eggerthellaceae bacterium | reverse complement strand
TGTCATAAAAGTAAATGGCGATTTTCAGTTGACTAAAATTGGCGATTCTCTCCCGACTTGAAATGGCTATTTTCTCCTGACTCTAACAGCGTTCTTTGATACAATAAGCTCAGAGAGCGCAACAGGGTCGAAGTTCGGATATTTCACACGCCACACGGCTTTAACAGAGAGATAGAGGTTTTGAATGTCAAAAAAAAGTATAAACACGCTTAACAGCTGGCTCTCTATATGACATGTGAACACCTCGCAAAAAGATAAAAAATAACCCTCAGGGAGATAATGCGACGGGGCTTCCGTCATCTCCAAGAGGGAGAAGATAACATCATAATAATGCGCAACTGCACATTTGTCAATCAATTGACTTATTGTCTGTGCGCTCAAAGTAATGCTACGCTTTGTATAAGTCTATGTAAATGCCAAATGGTAAAAGTCAGCCGATCACATCTGCTCAAGTTTAAAATAACCCCCTTGAAGCTGCTGCAACAGGTACGCCTGTTAACTCCAAGAAGGATAATATGTCGATATAATAGCTTACCGCGGCGCGGTTGTCAAATCCGCCGAAGACATAGCCTATACATTATATTTGGCTTTTAAGCCGACGGGCAACCCCCATCGCGTCGGAAATTTTCACTGCGAACGTCATCTGTGGCTTCGGTCAATTTGGCGTAAATGTCGGCCGTGCCGAGCCGCTTTTCGTAAATCTGCATCCTCGTGATCACCATGCCGCCGCAGCCGTTACCCAGCAAGCACGGTGCGATAGAGCGCCCAGTCTTGTTCTGTCTCGAAGCTGCCGTTGTGCCACAGAGCTACAAATGTGCCCTTGAATTTGCGCGCTTGGCTTTTAAGCTTCAATATGTATTCTTCCGCTATCGAAATATTCTGTAGAGATGCAGTTCAACGCGAGGGGCGCAGTATAAACGTTATTACTGACATTCGCAAAAGTCCATTTCAAGCACTTATCCGGGCTTTGAGTATTCCGTGGCTTCAGAGCCGCTCAATCCGTTACAGAGAGCCACCCGTTCCGAACAATAGAGCCGCATAAATTATAAGGATAATCCGCTGTTGAGAGCCACTTCTTGAAGCAATACAATCATCCTGTGTACGCCGGTCTTAGAGTGCATGTTGACCGCGTGTGGTGGTGCATCGTTTCCGCTTAAATGGTGCATGGTGCCGCGGTCATGGTGCACCGGATCGCCGTTGTTTGTTACTCGACTATAGCCTTACGTTTGCGCATGGATTCACCTTCTATCTGTATGGTATAAGAGTTGTAGATTATCCTGTCACAGATGGCATCGGCTAGCGTTGGAGAGTGTAGATTTTCATGCCATTCGCCAGTGTCGTACTGAGAACAGAAGATGGTGGACGCGACCTTGTTTCTGGCTTCTATCAATTCAAGCACATCTCTGGCTTCTGTCTCTTTAAGCGGGTACAGCAGCCATTCATCCAAAGATATCCTCATTCTGACTCTCTCTCGCACTGGCAGCCACGCGGATCTCTTTGACAAATAGTCATTGGAGAGAATTTAAGTATCTAAACTTGAACGCCTCTATACAGCAAATGAGGGTCCCTAGCAACACATCTCATCGCTCACAGAGCCTTCTTCTCTTGCCATCCCGTGTACAGGATTAGTTTAGCACTGCAAGTTTTGTTTTAGCTCGTTAATTTTGTTATTGAGTTCTTCTTTCTTATTTTCACTAAAAGTAAAGCCTGGAAATAACTGCTCTATCAAATTATCACTAGTGTTAAAATCAATACCATATTCTTTGAACGCATTTTTATCCCACTGTTCATAATATACTTCTTTAGAATAGTATCCTTCACTTAATTCTTCTCTTGATTCCAAAATGGCCTTAACCCTTTCCCATTCTACTTTTAATAGAACTAATACCCAAGGCATAAAAGATTTTCGCAAATTAATTTGATTGAAATCAACAGGACGCTCATCTTTTGCAGAGTTATTAGATCCAGCAACGTTATTCATAATAATATCTAGTTGACTAATAATAAAAGGTGCAATCATGTCCCGAGGGTTAATATACATCCTTAATTTCGCGCAACTATCAATTAAAGCAGGGAAAAGCTCTATCAATTTGTCCTTAGATGCATTTATATTCATAAAAAATTTTATTTTATCCACGATTGCAATCATATTTGCGCTTTCACGTCTAACTTCGTTTATCCATGATTGTCTGTTTTTCATTAGTTCTTGTTTTAAGGTGCGTTGCACAGTATACAATGTTGCACATGCGGCAATAATCGCAGCGCATACGGCAAATGTATCTGAAGATGAATTACAATAAGAGAAACCTTTGTTCACGCCATCTGACAATAAGACATAAATTAGAAGCAATGTCATACTAACTACGCAAACTGTTGGCGCAGCAGCAGCAATATGACCTAGCACACATCCATTTGTGCATTGTTTTTTATTAATAAAAATTTTTTTAAATCTCGTAAATAGAATCAAGTAGACACATAGGCCAATTAGCACAAAAGCATACTTGTATTGAGTTAAAGTGCAAAAAAGTCGAGGTATGCAGAAGATTTGCAGGTTAAATGTGTTTAATACAAAGAAAACTAAGGCAGGTACCGTAAACATTATAAAATATGTGCGCATAGGGATTATCAATCTAATATTTCGCCTACAAAATAGCCCCCAAAACATTAATGCACAGATTACAACTAAAGCGCAATCAAATATCCACATCTACATTAGACTCCTTTTTTATTTAGAAATACGCTTAATAGCTTTATATTTTTTATACCGTCTATATCTGATGCTTGGCTACAAATAGTATAGGACAACATAAAAAAAATTTTTGTTATCATATCACTAAAGAATCCGCAATTTCTCTTAGCCTACTGCCTATATAGAAATATGGTGCGCTTCTCATTTCAGGGCAGTCTCTTAATATTACTTTTTATCTCAGAAAATTCCTGTTTGACGGAGAACAAATACTTTGCTATCGCCTCCATCAACTCAAAATCGTCTTCTCTATCAAGATCAAGTACCCCGGTATCGCACATCCGTATGGCTTCACAGTAGCCGTCAAAAATCCCCTTGCCAGCGCGCAGAAAATCCGGTTTGTATGCGTACATAGAGGCGTTCATATCGAAAATCTCTGGGGCTTGTTGGCGCGCTACAAAGTCTGACTTGATTACTTTCGCATATCCATGTTCTGTCTTCTTGACCATGTTGAAATAAGGGTTGCGCCTAGCCTCTACGACGGAGAACGCTACGTCGCAGTTCGTCTCTGACTGTTTCTCTATGAGATTTTCTATGTCCTGTACAGTCCGCAGCGGCGAAGTAATGTCTAAATCAACCACCACAGCATAGCTTTTATGCGTGAGTTTCTCCATACGTATGAGGCAGTCGCGTATAACGTCTATCTTAGCGACCATGTCTCCAGCTAAATCTGCCGTTCTTTCAATGGCATAGACTTGACGTTTTCCACTATCGCAGAGTATGTTGAGCAATTCTTTGCTGTCGCTGTTGGCTACTATGTCGCAATCTATTGATGGATGTCGTCTGATGTACAAATCAATTGCCGACAACGTATATAGCGGCAGTTTGTAGTCAAGAAAATCTCTGATGTTTTTATTCTTTATCCCCTTAGATCCGGCTCTCCCACAAATTGTAAATAATATCTTCATAACTTCACGCCTCCTGCGATGGCTAATATCTTTTGAGCAGTCTCTATATTATCGAAGCCATATTCCTTATTGGCTATTAATTTAATAAAATGAGATAATTCTGTAATCTGCCACGTATCTCTGTCTGTTGGGAATTTGATAATCTCGTGTTCTTTCTCATATATGACAGAGCTGTTTATCAAATCGCAGACGACGGTATCTTTATCAAGGAAAAGCGCTATTTTTCTTATTGGCACTCTTCCAAAATAATCAAGATGCAGCTCTACCGTCATATGAGGATATTTCGCAATGTATAGTGCGATATCATCTGAATTGATCTCAAGACCCGAAACTTTATCTATAATGCGATAAATATAAGATGGCTCTCCATATAAGTAATATATGTAGTCCCATTCATGTATAAGGTCGATTGAAACCCCACCGCCTAGATCTTTATTTGCGCTGTATGTTTTTCTGTAATCTATTCCAGGCCTCCAGTCTGGCAGATAGCTGGAAGAAATACTCCGTATCGAGTGTATAGATTTCGTTGGAATATTGTGCTTTATATACTGAATGATCCCTGTGTAGCGCAAAGGACAGGCTACATAGTAGACAGAATCTTTTCTGAAAAAATCATGTTTTACATATTTCAGCTGCTCCACTGTGCAGAGCGGCTTTTCTATGAAGAAATGCCGCCCCTTGCTATGAAACCGCGCCAGTGTCTCAAGATGCAGCTGTGTCGGATTAGTTATAAAGACTGCGTCATAATCGTCCGGCACGGCTTCATAATTTGAATAGACGTGAGAAATCAAACTGGCAATATCAGCGTCTAAAGCACAGCCTGCGCTTGACCTAAAGACATCAATAACAAGCGTTCCCCCCGACTCGTGTAGGAGCTTAGAAAGATTTCTTATGTGTCTTTTGGCTATCGATCCGACGCCGATAAAGAGCACTTTAATATTCGTCATTTCCCGGCCTTCTCTAATTTATCAATCAAATCCAATGTCACTAGGTCGTCTTCAAATGTGTACTCGACTTTGCTTCGCCCCGCTATTTCATCAAGAAAGCGCTTCAATTCGTCTTGATATGCGTTTTCTAGGACGAAACTGCTATAGCCGTCTAATGTATCTATGTCTTGATAAAGCTTTATTTGCTTCTCGAGTTTTTTAACAAAATCGTATTCGCTAAGCCCAAGCGGTGAACCGTTCCATGACAGATACAGTTCTTCTCCATAAATTTCAAGATTACGAACAGCCTTTCGTGTTATAACATCAACATTAAGGCTTCCAACTGCCCCTGAATCATGTTTTAAGATAACGTGATAAGTGTCCGGATAATTTATATCTAAGTTGGAACTCTTCATGGCAGTTGCGCTGAACGACGTAATTTCGCCGAACGTCTTTCTCAGCCACGGTATTTCTATTGCGAAGATTTCCCTGCACGCGTTGCTCCGGCTGTCGCTGACAAAATAATTTTTATAACTCTCCCACGGATGCCAGTCGGGCAGATACTGACCAATGTGATACGAATAATTCACTGGCCTTGTGCTGCTCTTTACACGCTTGCGGATATAACGAATCTCTTCCCGATAGAGAAAAGTAGAGGACAGGAAAAGAACTTTTTCTTTTGACCGCGCAAGAGCAAGATTCTCCGAATATAAATCTGAAACCAAATTTAATTCAGTGAACACATGCAACCCGGCAGTAAGGCACTCATTAATTAAACGCGCGTGTTGGAGCGGCGGTGTAGAGATTACAGCCGCATCAGCTGCAGATCTCGCAAGCACAGTGCTAATACACTCCGCCGTTGATATGGCAAAAGCTTTTTCCGCATCGTCTCTTCTCTGGGAATTACTGTCTATGCCAATAATTTCTATCCTAGAATCAATTTTCTGGAGTAGCCTGATTCTACGGCGTCCCATCGAGCCGAGCCCGATTACTAAGATTTGCATTTTATTTTCCCCTCCATATTTCCGACATTCTCTGCCTCATCTCTGCCTTCGTTTTTTCTTTTATTATCAGATTAGGAGAACTACCAAACACTATACAGTTGCTTGGTATATCTTCATCTTTCACGTGGCACTCAGAAGCGAGGATAACGTTATTGCCAATGTGGCACTTACCTATGATGCTGCTATTAGAGAACATTAAGCAATAATCTCCAATGATCGGATAATAAAGAACTCCACTTTTTTTATTGCCGCCAACGGTACATCCTTGGTATAAGAAGAAATAATCTCCATAACTTGCTCGTCCTAAAACACTACCAAGCGGATGTTCTGCTCCAAAATGTCTCGGCAAATCTATTGCGTAAAACCAATCTATTGAATGCATAATTTTATTTAGATAATATACATACTCTGCCCCCCCCCCGCATGGTATAATTTGTTAGAAAGTATGTACAAGAAAATTGAATACGATACGGAATGCTCTACATGAAAAGACGTATAATTGTCTTTATAAATATATTTATTGTTCAAGGAACATAAACATTCTTCTAAGTCGATAAGCGTATCGTTCATAATATGCAGCTTGTCCTGCATAAAGGACTTAAAGCTGTATGACCAGTAATTATTTATTTGCTTATCAACTAGCTCAACAAGTTCTTGTGTATTATATCTGCACTTCATACCTAACACTCCCTGTTAAGTTTTGCTATTAATACATGAACTCCACGTCAAAAAATTTTTTCTTCAACTCAAAACCGCCGCATTTGAATTTATTTTTAATGATATTTATTATTTTTTCAGTCGTATGCCCGTCGCCGTATGGATTGGCGAC
>CAYSMG010000058.1:0-6436 GCA_964432045.1 uncultured Eggerthellaceae bacterium | reverse complement strand
CCTCCTCTACATACTCCACGTAGTCCATAATTGCAACTCCGATGTTTGCATCGTATTCCAAATTGATGAAGCTATCTTCAAGCAAGATATCATCGTCTACAATCTCAATCTGGTCAGACAAAACGGGGATTTGCGGAATCTCAGGTGGAGGTGGAGGGGTTTCCTGTTGAGTAATGGGTATAATCTCTTCCTCAATGAGTTCCACGGTGTCTGAAACTAAGGTTGCTTCTTTCTTTTCACGGCTGCTCCATTCAAAGGCTATAAGCATCAGTCCAAATGAAATAACGAGCCCTATTTCGAAGAATAGTAGCCTTCTACTGCTAAGATCAGCTTTTGGAGATTTCTTAATTTCCATAGTCTGTATGTTTTACATATACTTCCAAGCCCTAAAGGTATTAATTATTTCCCAATAATTGCAAAAATTTTCTGTTTTGTTGATTTTTTATGCTAAAATTTGTCCCTTACAACTTTTAAGACGCGCAAGGTTTCTCCGTTCTGAGAATGCCCAATCATAACATATAATGATTGCTCGGGGGTGAATATTTGCCGAAATTAGCGGGTTGATTCTTTTTGCTGATGACTTTTTTGGATATGGGCCTCATTTCCGGCCAGATTATAGGTTGTTACTTTTAGGCAGCTTTAATTAAAAATGTTTGCATATTCATTGACTGGGTTACAGTCTTGGAAATAAATTATGGATAGATGAAAAAAACGCTTTTAATATCGGCAGGAATTCTGTTTTCCTTAACACTTATAGCAGGGCAGCCTACCCCGACTGTTGCGATAGTAATTGACTCTCAAACGCTTTCTTTAGCATCGGACGGGCTTTCTTCTTATGTGGAAGCTATAAGGAATGACGGAAAGAATGCGGTAATAGTAGAAGATGTCTGGCAAGAGCCGGATTCCATAAGAGCTTGTCTGTATAGAATGTACCGGGATCAGAATCTTGAAGGTGCCGTTTTTGTCGGGGATATTCCTATACCCATGATTAGGGATGCTCAGCATTTGACCACAGCGTTCAAAATGGATCAGTCGCGGGACTGGAAAGACTCATCGGTGCCGTCCGACAGGTTCTACGATGATTTTGATTTGAAGTTCGACTTTCTGAAAGAGGACGATGACAAGCCTTTGTTTTTCTACTATTCCTTAAGGGCGGATTCTCCCCAATTTATTTCATCTGAGATTTATTCCGCAAGGATAAAAGCTCCGGATATACCGGGAAAGACAAAATATGAGGCAATCAACATGTGTCTCAAAAAGATGGCTGCGGCTAAGGCTGAGTCACGTAAGATAGACAGAATTCTCCTTTTTGCCGGGCACGGTTATAATTCAGAATCGTCAGTGTCGCGGATTGACGAAAACCGGATATTGAGATATCACTTTCCGCAGATGATGGACAACGTACAGGGAAACAGGATTTCGTTCATAAATTACGACCAGGACAGTTTTGTAAAGTCGAGACTGCTCGCTGCCTTGTCCGACGCTTCTATAGATATCGCCATCCTTCACCATCACGGAGAGCCGGACATTCAGTACTTAAGTCCTTTTCCTCAATCCTCTACTGTCCGCAGCTATAAGGAAAACATGATGAGGATAATAAGGCGGAAAATAGCCGGAAGCCGTAATCCTGAAGCTGAGAGAGCACGTTACGAGTCGGAATACGAAGTGCCGGATGCATGGTTTACAGATATGGATGAGCCGAGTACCGTAGAGGAGGACTCCCTGTTTTATGCATCAATGGACATACATATACAGGATCTGCACGGAATCCGGGCGCAGCCGAAGTTCATAATGCTCGATGCGTGCTTTAACGGAGCTTTCAACAATGACGACTATATCGCAGGTCATTACGTATTCGGAGACGGAGAAACCGTGGCGGTGAGAGCCAATTCCGTAAACACCTTGCAGGACACTTGGTCTAATGAACTCATCGGCCTGCTAAATTGCGGTGTATGCGTAGGCAACTGGATTAAACAGGTATATACATTGGAAACCCACATAATAGGGGATCCTACGTACAGATTTTCATCCTTTTCGGATCTGCCCTACCTTGCCGGATGTGCCCTTGATTATGCGATATCTTCTCGTAGCAACGATGTGAAATTCTGGAAACGGCTTCTCAAAAAGGCCTCAGTCCCTGACGTAAGGGCTCTTTGCCTCGTCATGCTTGCCCGTAATGACGCTATCACGGAAGAAAGTCTGCTTTCGCTGCTGAAAGATGATCCTGACCCGGTTGTCAGGACGGAGGCATACTTCATCCTGAAGACATATCGCTCTTCGAGGATTGTGGAAGCCACATCCATAGCCTTGTCCGACAGCTATGAATTTCTTGTCCGCATAGCTGCGGCTACAGCTGCGAAAACTTCCGATCTGTCGCTTCTTCCGGCATTAGCAGAGATGTATTCTGATCCGACTACTTCGGCGCGGGTGTTTTTTCAGGTAAGGAGTGCGTTGGGAGCGTTTCCTGCCGCCGAGACTGTGGCCGCCATAGAAAGAGCTAAGCGTTCAAATGGGGCATGGCCGGGAGATGAGGCTGTGGAAACATACAAAGAATACCTCATGAAATCCGAGGCTGCCCTCATCAGTGAACTCGAGTCATTGGATGACATGTCGCTTACTTTCAGAAAACGCCGCTCTATCGTTGCTCCCCAAAAGAACAGATGCCAGATACTCCCTTTGGAGGCCATGTTCCGCTATCTCGAAAACGGTGAAGACGCTGATATGAAAATCTGCATTGCAGAGATTCTCGGATGGTATGATTGTTCAGTTGAGAGGGACAATATTAAGTCTTTTCTCGAATCGCGTAGGGATAAAGAACCGAAAGGGGCTCTGAGGGACGAAATAAGTAAGTCTATACTCAGACTTTCGTCAAGATTTTGACAGATATGGGTACAGGTATAAAGCATACGGTATTTTCAGTCGTCTTCATGGCGACGCTTTCCGTCCCTTTCCAGGTGAAAGCCCAAGAAAAGGTGGAGATAAGCGGGATTGTCGTCGAAAAAGGGACGGGTGAGCCGGTAAGTTACGCTTGGGTCACGCTTCCGGTATCGGGGCAAAATGTCATGACAAACGAAAGCGGCAGGTTTTTCATAGATGGCGTGGATGTCGGACAGGCTCGTATCGAAATCTATTTTGTAGGGATGAACACAATCGATACCCTGATAAATGTATCTGCGGTTAAGGTGAACGAGTTTAGGTTCAGCATGACTAATGCCGATTTTAGGATGGAGGAGGTTGTCGTGACGGCTACTCGCAACAAGGCAGGAGAATCCACGGCATCCCAAATTAACAGACAGGCCATAGACCACCTTCAGGCTTCCTCCCTGACCGACCTGTTGCAGCTTTTGCCAGGTGCGGAGATGACGAACACGAATCTCGCCAGTCCGAATGTGTTGAACATTAGAAGTATAGACGGATCTATCACAAACAGTCTTGGCACCGCTCTGATTGTAGACGGAGATCAATATTCCAACAATGCCAATCTGCAGGTATTGTCACCCACGGCAAACGGCTCTACCTCCAATCCTCTTTATTATCAGGACATTACTTCCGCTGACAGCGGAGGAGGCGTGGACACTCGGACGGTATCTTTAGATAACGTAGAGTCCGTGGAAGTAATTCGGGGCATACCTTCGGCAGAGTATGGCGACCTCACATCAGGTGCAGTTATAGTGAAATCCAAGACTGGGTACACTCCTCTGAACATCAAGATAAGTACCCGGCCCGAACAGTACCAGGGCTCCATGTCTAAAGGCATCAGGCTCGGAGACAAGGGTGGCACCCTCAACTTGAGCGGAGACTATTTGTACACGATAAAACGCCCGATAGAGTCGTATTGGAACTACAGAAGGTTCACCGGTTCGGGTATATGGACAAAGACCTGGGGAAGCAAGTTGAGTACGAAGACAGCCTTGAATGTGTTCTACGGATTGGATCACAGATCCGACAATCCGGACAACAATGCAAGTGAACTTATAGAAGAAGGCCGTGAGATAGGCATAAAGTTAAACACATCCGGAACGGTCTCCGTAAGTGCAGGATGGCTCAAAACTATAGAATATGGGCTTTATGGCAGTTACACGGACAAACATTCGTGGAGTTCAGAAATTCTCTCCGGAGGTGATGGGCTCTACTCCACCTCTATGGTAAACGGTTCCGTAACCTCCAGTCATCAAGGGGTCCATATTTATGACAATGAAGGTAATGAGATAACAAACCTGCTTCCGGGGACGGAAAATGCTTATGTCACATATCTTCCGTACTCATACTATTCGAGGTACGATATCTACGGAAAGGAGTTCTATGCCAATGCAAAGCTAAAGGCTACATTCTATAAGTCATGGAATAACAAGATCAGCAACAGGATAATCGTAGGCGCAGAGTATCGTCTCGAAGGCAACCGAGGGGCAGGTAAGGTCTATAGTGATGATTCTCCTCCTTCCACAACTTCTTCGAGCTACAGGTCCTCCAGGATAAGGCACTACTATGACATCCCGTTTATCAACAGGGTCAGCGCGTATGTCGAAGATGTTTATAGGCATACGCTTGGCAGACGAGATCTCGTGGTGTCGGCCGGTGCGCGTTTCGACTACATCAATGGCAAAAGCGTGGCGACCCCGCGTATCAACGCCTCGTTCGAGATTATTCCTGACGTCTTCTCCCTCAGGGGAGGATATGGAATTACTGCCAAGACCCCCACACTGCTTTATCTATATCCGGAGAATGCCTATTTCGATATGCCACTATACGCGAGCACCTCGTCCTCGGATGCTGCAGAGAATCTTGTGATTACGAAGACTAATGTATATTCCGCAGAGAATCCGGACCTTGAAATAGAGACCAACATGAAATCCGAGGTCGGCTTCGACCTTACTATAGCAAACCGGTATACACTGGCGATGACTGCATATTACGAGAAATGCGACAACGGTTATTCCTTGTCCCGCACTATAGACAGTTTCCATTTGGTCGAATATCCTGTCTACACGGCAGTGTCACAGAACGCCGGAGAGCTCCCTGTATTGGCCCTCGACAGGACCTATATGGTGTGGCAGAGCTACTATGTCCCATCTAACACTGCCGTAGAAAGGAAGCACGGCATTGAAATGGATATGGATTTCGGACGCTTCGATGCCATAAGGACATCGTTCAATCTCTCCGGGGCTTGGATGCGTGAAGCTTCGACAACCAACGGCTATTCATTCAGCACACTAACTCCGACCGGCGAGATTGAAGGCCATGTGGGCGTCTATGCTCCGGGAAGGATAACAAGCTACAGAGAGCGTCTGCTGACGACACTAAGAGCGACGCATAACATACCGAAAATTGGTTTTGTCGTGACCCTCACGGCACAGTTTATTCCGATAGATAAGTCTTGGTATAAGTACGGGAGCGATATGTTCATAAAATACCTGTCTAAATATGACGGACAGTTGTATGACTTTGACCCGGATATGGCCGACGACCCAGAATTCAGCTATCTTTTTGAAACAGTGGCTTCTAATAGGGAAACTGTTGAGCAGAGGGTGCCTACCCTATACTTTAACCTTACCCTTACCAAGGAAATAGGGAAGATGATGCGTTTCTCCTTCTTTGCCAACAACGCCCTTTTCAACAAACCCATATATCAGTCTACGAAAAATCCAACAACTCTGATCGAACTCGGGAATGACATTTTTTTTGGGTTCGATCTGACGATTTCAATAAGATAAACTATTTATAATGTTTTTATTATGAACAAAATTCATTTATTTACTTCTTTTATCATCGCAGCCATGATGCTTGCGATTCTTGCTTGTGATCCCAATTCGCAGACAAGCGAAACCTTAGTTTCAGTGACAATCTCGGTGGAACCGGAGGACGAACTCGTCTTGCCTGAAGGCACAGTTTTCTCCGTCACTGTCACCAACTACAACACAAGGTCTGAAGTAACTGCTGAAACCGATGAAACCGGTACGGTTACATTTAGCGATCTGGTAGTTGGTACATATACGATTACGGCTTCCGCCACTATATCGGAAGGAGGTGTGTCTTATATCTGCACCGGAACATTGTCAAACGTAAACATCCTCGAAGACGGACTTGTCCTCACCGTACCTGTCAGCGTCGTGGAGCAATCCCAACTTCTGATAAAGGAAATGTATTATACTTTCAGTAAGAATGCAGCTGGTTCAAGTTATGTCCATGATCAGTTCATAGAAGTCTATAACAACAGTGACATGACGGTCTATATTGACGGTCTTTGTATCGCATGGCTTATCCCGGAGACAGCAACAGGTCAAGCGGACTATGCATTTTCAGTAGAAGGGGCGGAAGATGGAGAATACTGTTTTGCTTCAGGGATATTGAAAGTTCCCGGAAATGTAGGAGACAACAACTATCCTGTAGAACCGGGAGAATCCGTACTGTTCTGCAAATGGGCAAAGAATCATCAGAC
>CAYSMG010000057.1:0-6532 GCA_964432045.1 uncultured Eggerthellaceae bacterium | reverse complement strand
CCGACCAATGGGTGCCGAAGCGTCAATCAGCATCGCGATGACATCAACCTCGGCCAATGCCTTAAGTGCCGAGGTATTCAATTCCTCCCCTAAGGCATCCTGCGGTTTATGAATGCCGGGGGTGTCAACAATAATGAGCTGGAAGTCATCGCGAGTTAAGACTGCACGAAAGCGATGTCGGGTGGTTTGAGCCGTGTTTGAAGTGATGGCTATCTTTTTGCCCATCATGGCATTAAGCAGACTTGACTTTCCCGCATTAGGACGACCGACCAAGGTCAGAAAGCCCGATCGAAAACCCTCTTGTGGGCCAAGGGCGTTTCCCCCCATGGGGTTTTCGGTAAAGTAGGCATCAAGATCCACCGATTTCTCCTTTATCGCAAAACGCTTTTCTTAATCAGGAAGCATTTTCTTAGAACAGAAGACCTTCCCCTGATCGTGAAAGCTTCTCCTAAAACAGAAGGTTTTTCCTGATCTCAGAACGCTTTCCTTAAAACGAAAGACTCCTTCTTGATCGCGAAACTCTTTCCCTAAACACAAAACGCCTTTCAAGCCGCTTAAAGACTTGAAAAGAGCTGCCGGGCAAGGCTTATAAGAGGCGGCAGGTAAACAAGGGCAGCTACGACTACAGCAGCAAAGGCGGCAAGATACACCGCCCCAGCAGCACAATCCTTCGCATGCTTTGCCAAAAGGTGGTACTGGGGTGAAACCAGGTCCACCACTGACTCTATGGCAGTGTTGAGCAGTTCAAGAGCCATAACCAAGGCAATGCAGATCACCACAGCACACCAAGACGCAGTATCAATGGCAAGGGCAAAACCCAAAATGACCGCCGCAATAGCAAAGCCCAAATGAATTTTAAGATTTCGCTGCGAACGAAAGGCATATGAAATACCCGCCCAGGCGCAGGAAAAAGCCCGCCCTAGGCTAAAGCGCGCCTTGCCAGCCCTTCGGTCATCGCTGGCGCTGCGCATAAAAACTTCCTCTTCATCTCGTGGCTTCTTAGTATTCATCCAGCCCTCAAGCCCTAAGATCACTAGTGCTGTCCACGAAGACGCAGGGTGTCATCGCGAATACCACGCACCTGTTCATGCCCCTTATCAGCCCATTTGCCCAAAAGCTCTCGTTCGCGAGCCTCCATAAGCTGGGCTTCTTCCTCTTCAATATGGTCATAGCTACACAGATGTAAGATACCATGCACCAAAAGAAGGCTCACTTCAGCAGAAAAACCGTGACCAAAGATATCTCCCTGCCGGCGGGCAAGAGCAGGAGAGATGATCACATCCCCCAAAGTGAAGACCCCATCTTGACCCTCCGCCCCATCAAAGACAGGGAAATCGTCCTCCAAGGAATCACACTCAAAGGAAAGCACATCGGTAGGGCCCTCTTTACCCCGATACTGCTCATTTAAAGCCGCCATTTCCTCTTCGTCCACAAAGGAGATAGAAAGCTCAGTATTGGACGGAAGCTGCTCTTCGCTCAAAACAAAGGCGGCAAGCGCCTCTATGGGGCACTCCCTTAGTTCCTCTTCAAACTGCTTGAAATCTATCAGGATATTCACTGGCTACGCCTTATCACTAACTGTGCCTTGCATGTTCGGCCTTGTCATAGGCCGAAACAATAGCCGCCACTAAGGAGTGGCGCACCACGTCGGCCCCCGTCAGTTCGCAAAAGGCAATATCATCAAGCTCTTTTAATATCCCCTGAGCTTCCATCAGGCCCGATTTTCCCTGGGGAAGGTCGTGCTGGGTGGCATCGCCTGTAATGATCATCTTAGACCCGAAGCCCAAGCGGGTGAGAAACATCTTCATCTGTTCGCTTGTGGTATTTTGTGCCTCATCTAGAATAATAAAGCTATCGTTAAAGGTGCGCCCGCGCATGAAGGCCAAAGGCGCAATCTCAATCACGCCGCCCTCGATCAAATCGTGAGCGCGTTCCATATCGGTCATATCGAAAAGCGCATCGTAGAGGGGACGAATATAGGGATCTACCTTTTCCTCTAAGGTGCCGGGAAGAAAGCCCAGATTTTCGCCGGCTTCCACCACCGGACGCGTCAAGACAATGCGGCCCACCTCTTTGCGCTTAAGAGCAGCAACTGCCATTGTCATAGCAAGATAGGTCTTACCTGTACCCGCAGGGCCCACTCCAAAGGTGATGGTATGTGCACGAATGGCATCAACATACCGCTTTTGACCTGCGGTCTTTGGCCGAATGGCGCGTCCCCTATAGGTAAGCAGAATGTCCTCACGCAAGGCTTTGGGCGAGTATTCATCGCTGCGCAAAAGCTCAATAGCGTGGCGCAGATAGTCAGCATCAGGTTTTGTGCCCTCTTCTACCAATTTTATGAGGTCGGAATACAAAAGAGTCAGCGATTGAACCTCACTTGGATCCCCTTCGATGGTGATGAGGTCTCCTCGCACATGAATTTTTGCACGAAAGGCACTCTGGACCAGACGAAGAAGGGAGTCTGCCGGCCCAGTAATAAAGGCCATATCTACATGAGCGGGAACGGTAAGAGCAATGTGAGTATCTTGTGTCATGGTCTCAATTCTAACAAATCATCTCAGCCTTCAGTTTTAGAGGAACAAGAGCACCTCGCCTCAGATCTTCATCCAAGGAAAGTTCGTAATAGCTTTCGCTCATGGCGCGCCGCCCCTCTTCCACCAAAACAAGCTCCTCACTTCCAAGGCGGCTTTCATAGTCGGCTCTGCGCAGCGCCTCTCCAAGCTCGCGCAGTTCTCTGGCACGCCTCTCCTTAACCTCAGGACTTACTTGGTCGGTCCGTGAAGCAGCGGGAGTTCCCTTTCGCAAGGAGTAGGGAAAGACATGGATCTTTGAAAAGCGACAGGCTCGAGTAAGGCTTAGGGTAGCCTGAAAATCTTCTTCGGTCTCGCCCGGAAAGCCCACAATCACATCAGTTGAAAGCGAAAGCGCAGGTACGGCCTTGCGCAGGCGCGCAACCAGATCAACGTAAAAATCAGCGGTGTAAGGACGACCCATTTCTCGCAAAACCTTTGTACTGCCCGACTGAAGGGGCAGATGCAAATGTCGGCAAATCCTTCCCTGCGCACTGGATAGAAGCGCAATAAAGTCATCGTCAAGATCGCGCGGTTCAACAGAGGAAACCCTGAAGCGACAGAGCCGCTCATCAAGAGTAAAAAGTCCCTCCGTTGCCTGCAAAAGCTCAAGGCAAAGCCGTGTCAGTCCTTGACCTGCGGCCTTGGAATTCCCCTCTTTTTCATAGGTGTAAGAACCCAAGTTGATGCCGCTTAAAACAATCTCTTTTACGCCAGCAGTAACATAGGATACGCACTCTTCAATAACCTGCTTTGCGGGTCGACTCCATGCTGGACCCCGTGCTAGGTGCACTATGCAGAAGGTACAGGCATTATTGCAGCCATCCTGCACCTTTACCCCCACCCGCGTTGGGAAGTTCCCGCCAAGGCGCAGTCCCTCTTCTTCCTTTTGGTGGCAGTCCTCTCCTTCAGCCTCTTTTGGCCCGAAGTCTTTCTTGATCTCGTCAAGATACTCGCAGGCCCGCGAAATAAGCCTATGCTTTGGCAGCACTTCCACACGCTCACTCATAGCTAAGAAGGTATCTGGTGAAATAGCTGCCGCACAACCAGTAACCAAGACCTTAGCCTTCGCATTTTCACGCAGCGCACGGCGCACCGCCTTGCGAGTCTTCTTTTCAGCCTCACCGGTAACCGTGCAGGTATTTATCACAATAAGCTGGGCTAAGGATGCGTCCTGTTCAGCGGCCCCCCACTCTATAAGAGCTGCCGCAATTTCATCGGATTCTACCCGGTTAACCTTGCATCCTAAATTCACCAGAAAAAAACTGGGGCTTTGTAAGAAAGGGGTCTGGCTCATCGCAACTCGACTCATCGCGGCCCCAAGGCACCAAGCTCGTACAAGACCAAGGCCGAAGCAACAATGCCGGCCGTTTCAGTACGCAAGATTGAAGGCCCCAGCCTTATCAAAGATGCCTGCTCATTACTATTCAGAAGCGCCTCAACCTCATCTGGGCAAAGACCCCCCTCAGGCCCCACCACCAAGGCGATCTGAGCATCCTTTGCATCTGATATGCCCCGCTCAGCAAAGGCAGCACTTAGCGCTTCTGCCAAACCAGCTGTCTGGGGCGCTTGTTCCCAGCAGATCAAAAGAGCGGTATAGGTCGACAGCTCATCTAGCAACTGCCTTACAGAGCAAGCCTGCTCTACCCGAGGAATTGCCGGCTGGCCCGACTGCATGGCCGCACTCTTGGCAATGGCCTGCCAGCGCTGCTGCTTTGCCAAGGCGCGCTTGGCATCAAGTTTAAGCACGCTGCGCTTGCAGGCAAGCGGAATAAACCTACTTACTCCCAGCTCAGTTGTATGACGGATAACCTTATCTATCTTATCGCCCTTGGCAAGGCCCTGAATCAAACTAAGCTGGGGACGAGAGCTGTCTGCCTCCTTATGCTGAGCAATACGCACCAAGGGAAGCCTTCCCTCAAAACCCTGTATCTCGCATTCAAAATAGTCCAAGCTGGCATCGATAACTGCCAGGTGCTCACCCGGTGAAAGCCGCAAAACTCGAAGATGCTTGGCATCCTCGTCGCTGAGTTCTAAAACAAAGCTTTCATTCTTTTGCTCTGCCAAGACCTGCTGGTCTAAAAAGAAGCGCGGAAGCGACATGTCCAGCCTAGCTTAGGGCATCCCGCAGCTTTTGTAAGGGCGAACGCGACTGGGCAACATCATCGCCCATTTCATGCGCAAATTTCTCCAAGGCTTCACGCTGCTTCTTGTTCAGTTTCTTCGGTATTGAAACGCCTATGTGTACCAGCAAGTCCCCGCGCTGTTCACTGCGGAACTTTGGCATACCGTGATTCTTTACGCGCACCACTTGGTCGTTTTGGCATCCCTGAGGAATGCGTACCTCAACCACCTCATCTTCAAAGATACCATCGATGCTGATATCTGCCCCAAGAGCAGCCTGTGCCATACTTACAATAGCCCGAGCATGCAAATTATCGCCTTCACGTTCAAAGAAGTCGTGTGGCTGAATGCGGCAGGTCACAATCAAGTCTCCCGCCTTTGCCCCCTGCAGGCCCGCCTCGCCAAAGCCGCTTAAACGCAGCTGCTGACCATCGCGAATGCCAACTGGCACCTCAACCGATACCCGCTGCCTATCGGGTACCCGTCCCTGACCTTCGCACTCCGAACAGGGATTTTCGATAGTCTTACCGCTGCCACCGCACTTGCGACAGGTGCTTGCCGACTGCATATCACCCAAAAAGGTTCGCTGGACCGTTACCACACGGCCTCGCCCCCCGCACTCAGGACAACTTATCTCGCGTCCCTCGGGGCCAAGACCCTTTCCATCGCAGTCAGGACAAGGGGCCAGACGGTCATAGACAATCTCTTTCTTTGCACCAGAGGCCACTTCTTCAAGGCTAAGACGCAAACCCACGCCCATATCGCGACCCTCGCGTCTTTGCTGCCCGCGAGAGGTACCTGCCGCCCCTCCAAAGAAGGTGCTAAACAAATCACCCATGCCGCCGAAAAGGTCGTCAAAGTCAACATAGGCGCCACCCCCGTAGGCTCCACCACCAGAAGCCCCGGGAATAGTACCAAATCGGTCATAGGCTGAGCGCTTTTGCGGATCGGACAATACGTCGTAGGCCTCGTTGAGCTCCTTGAACTGCTCTTCAGCATTGGGAGCCTTGTTTACATCGGGGTGTAATTCACGCGCCCGTCTGCGGAAGGCTTTTTTGATCTCTGCCTCGCTTGCATCACGAGAAACACCTAATATTTCGTATAAATCCTTGGCCATAAACCCTGCCCTTTCCAAAAGCACCTAAGGTGCAGATAGTAATCAAAAAGCATCATCCAAGACGCAAGTGTTGCATTCTACTACGAGATATCACCTAAAGCATCACGGGCTGTGCGTACGGCCTGAATCACTTTGGAATAGTTCATGCGCGTGGGTCCTATAACGGCAACCACGCCCTTTGCGTCTCCGCGCCCGTAGCTGCTTGCCACAACGGTCACACCCGAAAGCGCCTCTGCGTCGTTTTCACTCCCGATGCGAATACAGGGAACTGACCCAGCCTTGGTGGCATCATCAACAATATGCAGAAGAACCGTATCATCTTCTAATGCCTGCAAGACCGGCACCAATGACTCAGACTGGCTAAACTCAGGTTTACTTAAAAGCGAACTCACTCCTAAGCGATGCGCCCTCGTAGCATCACCCACCTGCAAACAGGATAAAACTTTATCGAGGGCCATACGCATCAAGGGATTGCGGAAGGCTTCAAGCATGCCCTGGCCCAAGCCCTCCTCCACCTCGGTGATGGTCTTGCCTAATAGGAGTTCGTTTAAAAGACGCTGCACCTTGGCAAGGTCATCGACGGTCACCTCATCGACAAAATCCATCTGACGATTAAAGACCTGCCCGTCTTCAGTCACCACCACGACCAAGGCACGATGCGCGTTTAAGGACACCAGGGTAATTTGGTGAATGCGCATGTTGAGCACCGAGGGAGCCA
>CAYSMG010000056.1:3327-6563 GCA_964432045.1 uncultured Eggerthellaceae bacterium | reverse complement strand
GCAGAAGAAAGTCGTGCAGAGATTCGTGAAGCCCTTGCCGAAGCCGATATGGTCTTTGTCACTGCTGGCGAAGGTGGCGGTACTGGCACCGGCGCGGCTCCTATTATTGCTGAAATTGCCCGTGAGGAAATTGGGGCACTTACCGTTGGCGTGGTAACCAAGCCCTTCTCCTTTGAGGGGCGCACTCGTCGCAACCAAGCTGAGCAGGGCATTGACCTGCTTTCGCAAAAGGTAGACACCCTCATTGTTATTCCGAACGATAGGCTTTTGGAGATCGTCGATAAAAAGACCAGCATGCTTGATGCCTTCCGCATTGCTGATGACACGCTACGCCAAGGCATCCAAGGTGTGACCGATCTCATCACCATTCCTGGCTTGATTAACCTTGACTTTGCCGATATTCGTACCGTCATGAAGGATGCTGGTACGGCCATGATGGGCATCGGTATAGCTTCGGGTGAAAATCGCGCTCTTGATGCGGCGCAACAGGCCACTAATTCAAGCCTTCTGGAGACCTCTATTGCAGGTGCTTCGCGGGTGCTGTTCTCCATTGCGGGCGGTGCCGATCTCACCCTTTCTGAGGTTGATGCCGCCGCTCGTACTGTTGAGGCCTGCGCTGATGAAAATGCCAATATTATTTACGGGCAAATCATCGACGAGAGCATGAATGATCAGGTGCGTATCACTGTTATTGCAACAGGCTTCAAGGCGGGGGCACCCAGGCAGTCTTCTATGGACTTTGCTCCAAAGGATCTTTTTGCTTCGACCGAGGCCCCTGCTGCAAGTCCAGCAATTAATTCGACTCCATCTACTGGTTTTACCACCTCTCCGAGTTCTGGTCGTTTTGCTGACGAGGACTACATTCCCGATTTTCTTAAACGTCAACGCTAGGCGTGGAAACGCTAGGACCTCTTGTCTTTGGACTTTGACTTAGAACTTCCCTTGCCTCGATTAAGCGCGCGTCTTTTAGGCGCGCGTTGCTTTTCTGTATTAAGTGACGATGCCCTGTTTCGCACCTGCGGTGTGCGCATCGCCTTTTCTGGGCGAGCGGGAGGCTATAGCAAAGCCCCTTATGAGCATCTTAATTTGGGCGATCATGTGGGTGATGACCCCGCAATGGTTGCTGCAAATCGCCGCCTTCTTCTTGATGCCTTAGATGCGGGTCAGGCGCGCCTGCTGACCCTGAATCAAGTACATGGGATAAAGGGAGTAGTAGCTTCAAGTCTTGATGATGCCGAGTGGGCCTCTGTGCAGGAGCAGGCACGTGCCGGTGCGGACTTTGCGGTGGTGGAGCAAAAAAACCTTGCGGCGCTTCTGTGCTTTGCTGACTGTGTGCCGCTTATCGTGGTTTCACCTACTGGACGCTTTGCGGTGGTGCATGCGGGTTGGCGTGGGGCCTTGGCAGGAATTGCTAGGCGGGCGGTGCATACCCTGATTTGCTGCGACGTTAAGGATGTCTACGGGTCGTCCCTTCAAAATGAAAGTCGAGATTTCCATGCCGCTCTTTCAACAAATAAAGTGCAAGCAGATGAAGAGCTTGCAGCTAAGTATAGAAGTCTTGCCTCTTCCTACAATGTCTATATCGGGCCTCATATTCACCAAGAGTGTTTTGAATGCTCAGAAGAGGTGGCGGCACAATTCTTGGCCGCCTTCGGGGAAGCGGTGCTTAGCTCACTTCGCCATATCAGTTTGCTAAAAGCCCTGTGTGCTGATTTGCAGCAGGCTGGTGTTGATCCTCGACGAATTTGCGATGCACAGATATGTACCAAGTGCCATTCCGATGAGTACTATTCCTATCGAGCTTCTTCTGGACGCTGCGGTCGCCACGGTGCCTTGGCCTTTAGACCTTCGAGCTGACAGCCGAAGACGGATGGGTGCAAATACAAATAAGGCAAGCTGGAGCGTATAAATAGATAGCTGAACAACTAAGGAGCAAGCATATGGGTATAAAAGAGCGTTATGGTGCTGTGCGTCA
Organism: uncultured Eggerthellaceae bacterium; assembly: GCA_964432045.1. Taxonomy (GTDB): domain Bacteria; phylum Actinomycetota; class Coriobacteriia; order Coriobacteriales; family Eggerthellaceae; genus Aphodovivens. The sequence continues at coordinate 4,588 of CAYSMG010000056.1, read as the reverse complement.
GGCGCTTGATGAGCAATGTCGCCTGGTGGGAAGGGATCCAGCCACGGTAAGCCTTGTGGCGGTGTCAAAAACAGTGGGGTCCGATGAGGTTGGCGAGGCTCTTTTGGCGGGTGCGCAAAACTTTGGCGAGAACCGTCCTGATGCACTGGTGAGCAAGGCTGAAGTCTACCCGCAAGCCACCTGGCATTTTATTGGCAATATTCAATCGCGTCGCATTCCCGATATTGTCGCTCACGCCTCACTCATCCATTCGCTGTTTCAGGAAAGTCATGCAAGAAGGATTGATGCTGCAGCTGCTGCCCTGGGTAAGACACAAGAGGTCTTGCTTGAGGTGAATGTTTCAGGTGAACAGAGCAAGGGTGGGGTGCCTCCTTGGGAAGTAGGCGAGCTTTTGGCTTTGTGTAACAGTCTGCCTCATGTGCGGGTACGGGGTCTTATGACCATGGCGCCAAGGGGTGATAAGCTGCTTGCCGCCCAGGTCTTTAGCGAGCTTGCACAACTGAAACAGAGATTGTGTACACAACTTGAACCCCAGGCCGCAGCGCTATTCGATGGGCTTTCTATGGGTATGAGTGAGGATTGGCGTGAAGCGGTGGCTGCGGGCGCTACCATAGTCCGCATTGGGCGCGCGGTCTTTTCCGAGGATTTTTAGAAGCCCGAACGCTCAGAGTGCACCTTTAGAGCCAGTTTACTTGAAGTATGGGCAGAAACATATAGGTGTTACGGTACTCACGAAGATGAAACGGAGCAGGTGGAGTGTATGGAGCGATCCAGAAATAGATCTGACGGTGGTGTGTTAAGCGGCTTGAAGTCACGGCTTGGTTTTGGCGATAACTCGGCAGACAATGATCTTCAAGATGACTATTACGATGATTATGCTGATGACTTCGGGGATGAGTATGGCGATGCTTACGATGGCGCCTACGATGAATTTGCTGAGTATGGCCCTGACTACGACCAGAATCGCACCTATACCCGCTACGATGCTCCCGATGCGGTAACAACACGGGCGCCTCGCACTTCTTCACGAACCTCGCGCAGTGATAGCAGTTTCCCACCTTTGGTCTCGATCAATGATGTAAGGGCCCGTACTCGTGTACCCGATAGCCTCAATCGTGATCCGCTGCCGGCTCGCCGGGCGAGCTCTGCCAGCAGTGCTTCCTTGCGTCATGGGGGTGCACGCACGGTGGTTGATGTTTCCCAGCCGGCACCTTCCTCACCTGCTTATATGGCTGCTGAAAGTGCGGCGCGTGAAAGCGAG
>CAYSMG010000056.1:0-3227 GCA_964432045.1 uncultured Eggerthellaceae bacterium | reverse complement strand
GGCACCTTCCTCACCTGCTTATATGGCTGCTGAAAGTGCGGCGCGTGAAAGCGAGTCGCTTCATTCAACGGGACTTAACTCCCTCTTTACCTCAAGTGCTTCCGATGCAAGTACTAGCAGCACGAGTTCTACTGCTACCAGTGTAACCAGTGCTACCGGCACTGCGAGCGCTGCGAGCACTACCGACACTACCAGTACCGTTGATGCTGCCAACACCGTCAGCGCTACCAAGGCTACCTCGGGTTTTGATCCCTATGAGGCCTATTCGGGGGTAGGAAGACCCGCTCATAGTCCGACTCGCTCACTTTCGGTACTTATGCCAACAGAGTATGGCGATGTGGAACGTGTCGCAAAAATTCTGAAGGCAGGTGATGTTGTTCTGCTTTCCTTAAAAGAAGCTCCCGATGGGCTTTCAAAACGTGTGCTTGATTTTTCCTTTGGGGTGGCAAGCGCCTTGGATGCTCGGGTAGAATGCGTGGCCGATAAGGTGTTTGCCATTACGCGCGATACTTCTTTGACCGATGCCGAACGTAATGCGCTGAAGGCTAGGGGGGTGCTGTAAATGTCAGTTTCCGCACAACCGCAGATTGTGGTAATAGGTGGCGGAAAGATGGGCGAGGCCATTGTAGGTGGCCTGATTCAGGCAAAGGAAGGGGTGGCAGCGGAACTTGGCGCAGACCAGTTTAGTGTTGCTGAACCAAAAAGCGAGCGTCGCTTAGAGCTTGAAGAGCGCTACGGAATACACTGTGTGGGAGATGGCAGTGAGGTTTCGACTGCAGATGTTTTGATCCTTGCAGTAAAACCCCAGGTAATGATGGGGGTGCTTGAGGATCTTTCCCAACATGCTGCCTACCTAAAGAAGGATAAAGCTCCGCTTATTATCTCTATTGCCGCTGGCCTTTCTACTGCAGTGCTTGAAGCAGCTCTGCCAGATAAAAGCCCTTTGGTTCGGGTGATGCCCAATACTCCTCTTTTGGTTTCGCAAGGTGTCTCTGCAATTACGGGTGGCAAGTGGGCAAGCGAGGAAGATGTTCAGTATGCCTTAGCGCTCTTTTCTTGTCTGGGCTATGCGGTAGTGGTTGAGGAATCCTACATGGACGTTATTGGGGCCATTAGCGGTTCGGGTCCTGCCTATGTTGCAGCTTTGATTGAAGCTTTGGTTGCTGCCGGCAAAAACGAGGGCTTGGATGCGGCTTTAGCTGAGCGTCTGGCCGTACAAACAATTGCAGGAACAGCCCAGCTTATGAAAGAGACCGGTACTAGTGCCACCGAAACGCGCAAAGCAGTATGTTCGCCGGGCGGCACCACACTCGCGGCCCTTGCTGCTATGGAAGATGGAGGCTTTTCTCAGTCTATTGCGGCAGGAGTTACCGCAGCCGTCCTTCGTTCGAAGGAGCTGGGCGCGTGTTAAGTACTCTTGCTTATTTAATCTATTCCGTCGCCGGTGTGTACTGCATGGTGATTTTTGTCTATGTTCTGATGTCGTGGATTCCTTTTTCTGCGGGCATCATCGCCGATGTTTATCGGGTTTTGGGACGTATATGTGACCCTTATTTAAACCTGTTCAGACGCTTTATACCTCCTATTGGAGGTATAGTGGACATAAGTCCTGTCATAGCGCTGCTTGTATTACAATTCGGGGTACGTTTAATAGTTGGTGTGCTGTTATAGCCTAGTATTTTGGCTTCAGCATCTAGTTTTACTTGCCTCAAAGGGCGGGATTGAAGGGAAAGACAGATGGCTATCACTTCGGCAGATATTCACAATCAGAGTTTTTCAATCGACCGTAAGGGTTACGATGTCGATGAAGTAGATGTGTTCTTGGAGCATGTTGCCGATGAAATCGATCTTTTGAACAATCGTATCATTCAGCTGGAAGCCCAGCTTGATGATGCGAAATTCGATGGATTTGACACTCCTGCTCACATTGCTGACGATGAGGAATCTTTACATAGTACTGCCGAACTTGGCTTTGATCAGGATGCCCTTGCCGCGAAAGACGAGCGCATCGCTGAGCTGGAGCTGCAGGTGAAAGACTACGAACAGCAGCTTGAAGAGAAAAAGGCAAATGACAGTGCCATTGCACAGGCGCTCATTATTGCCCAGCGTTCGGCCGATGATGTTATTTCTAATGCGAAGTCCCAGGCAGCCGATACCATTCAAGACGCCGAAGACGAGGCAAAACGCATAGTGGATAAGGCCGAGCTTGATCGTCAGAAGATTCTTGATGCCATCAAAAAGCTCGAGGAAGATCGCGAAGATGCGCGCGAGGAATATCGTGGTTTGCTTGCCGACTTTATTGATGACGCCTCTCGTCGCCTCAACGAATTAGGGGGCTCGGCAAGTGCTTCCCCATTGGCTTCTTATTCTCACAGTGCTGATGATGCCTCCGAAGTGGTCTTAGATCAGGATATTTCCGAGCCGACAGGTACCCAGACTCCTCTTCAGAGCATTGATGGATCGGCAGCTTATGCCACACCGATAGTAAGCGGTGCTGCGGTGGTGGCCGCGGCCACTCCGGTGCCTTCGGTGGTTGAAAAAGACCTCTCTGGTTTTGGTGATGTAGATGATGACTTCACCTTGGAGGAGCTGGACTAGTAAAGAGCTTCGTTTATCCTCTGTATTTTGAACCAGCTTTATGTGTTGAGGGGTAAGTAGGGTTTTGATTCTTGTGAAAAGGCAGGTAGGAGTTTCCGCCTGCCTTTTTTGCGCTGTGTCGAGCGGGCGTATAAGCCGGGTTCTGTCGTGGACGACCATTTATCTCGAACACCTGTCACCAGATGCCTCTAGCACGCAACCCGAACGCACGGAAGGGCGGCCGCATGGCGTTCCTATTTGCGCTTGCTCCGGATGGGGTTTACCAAGCCGCCTTGTTGCCAAGACGCTGGTGCGCTTTTACCGCACCGTTTCAGCTTTTCTCCTCATCTTGCCTTGCGGCAAAGGAGGGGAGTTTTCTTTTCTGTGGCACTTTCCGTCGGGTCACCCCGCCCAGCCGTTAGCTGGCATCCTGCCCTTAGGAGCCCGGACTTTCCTCGCATCTTAGACAAGATGCGCAGTCGTCTGGCCCGCTCGCCTGTGGTAGTCTAGCATACCGTCGTTTAGGGCCTTATAACCTTATAAGGTAGCCTACTTTATCGTCATTAACAGATAGGAGCTTTCGGTGTCTTATTGCGCGCTGGTTGGAGCAGCCGATTTCAACGCCGAACACTTTCTGTATCAATGGGAGG
>CAYSMG010000055.1:0-6719 GCA_964432045.1 uncultured Eggerthellaceae bacterium | reverse complement strand
GGTGTTTAAAGATAGGTCGAACCTACCCGCTGTGGTATTGGGATAAAAGCGCCCACTGAAATACACTACACCCGCCACATAAACAATAAGAATAATGCCTATTAAAACACCGAGGACTATCGCAATAGCCTTGCCATGCTTATAGCGCGACTTTTTGCCCACTGCCTCCATCCCGAACTGAGCACCTGCAAAGACGGCAGAATTTTGGTCATCGGAGGTATTCTGTGCAAAGGCGGCATTCATTACCTGAGTGGTATCCGCGGCGGCACTCGAAGCCGCAGGAGCATCGGCGTTCGCCCTATTGCCGGCATATTTTCCTTTATGAGAAGAAGTCTTTTTGTCCATAACCACTCTAACTCGACTAAACTGACGCAATTGTAACAATCAAGCCGTACTTTACAGACGACAAAACAGCGAGTTAAGGTGCAAGGCAGACAATGGACATCTAATCAGCAAAGATCTCATTAAAGTAAGCCCCAGCAATGACGCAGTTTTATGCTGCGTGGTAAGATTTCGCCGTTAGTTAAGCTGTGCATCAACAGATGAAGGATGACCATGCAAACCTACATTGCCCATTACGTATCGCCCGCAGCATCGGATGCGCGAGCAAAGGGGCTTTTTGAGTTTGAGAGCGCCGCGCGCGCAGGTTCCAAGGCTAATATGAAGGATGCACGCCTTAAGATGCTTGAGTTATACGGCAAGACGGCGGTATCGTGGAATATTGAACGCGTAGAACGAAAAACTACCCGTACGCAATCCTGCGACGAACAGCTAGAGCTTGATTTTCGAGCCCCTAAGACAAAACGAAGCCGTACAAAGAAAAAGGAGTGGTGGTAATGCAAAGCGAAGAAGAAACTTTTTTACAAGAACTTGTTGAGACTCCCTCACCTACCGGGTTTGAAACTCCTCTTGCCCAGTTACTGCGCGATCATCTTTCGGAGTCTGCCGACGAAATCACCACCGATGTAATGGGTTCGGTGCATGCGCTTCTGCGCGGCACAAAGAGTGGCCCGCGCTTTATGCTTGCTGCCCACATGGATGAAATAGGCCTGATGGTTACGTATATTTCCGATGAGGGCTTTTTATCTGTTTCTGCCATTGGCGGGGTTGATGCGGCCATACTGCCTGGCTTGCGGGTGGACGTACACACCACCGGAGGCCCCTTGCGTGGTGTTGTAGGACGCAAGCCAATACATCTCATTAAGTCCGAAGAGCGCAAAAATGTAACCCCTATTGATCAGCTCGTGATAGATCTGGGGCTGCCCGGTGACAAGGTAAAAGAACTGGTCTGTGTGGGCGACCCCATTACCTTTGGGGTAGGCTTTGAGCGTTTTGGTGAGGATATGGCTATATCCCGTGCCTTTGACGATAAGGTAGGCGTATGGATTGCAGCTGCGGTGCTCAAACGCTTAGCCCAAGCTGGGAGGACTTCGGGTGACTTCATTGCTGCTGCCACCGTGCAGGAAGAAATTGGAACACGAGGGGCAACTACCTCGGCCTATGGCTTAAACCCCGATGTCGCCATTGCCTTTGATGTGACCCATGCTACCGATTACCCCGGTATCGAAAAAACCAAGTATGGCGAGTTTATCTGTGGCGGCGGCCCCGTTATTGCACGCGGGCCAAACATCAACCCTGAAGTATTTGCCCGTCTTGTGGCAGCTGCCAAGAAGGAAAACATCCCCTATCAGATTGAAGCAGAACCCGGTGCTACCGGCACCGATGCCCGCGCTATCCAGATTGCACGGGCAGGCATACCCTGTGGCCTCGTTTCGGTTCCCTTGCGCTACATGCACACCCCCACTGAAGTAATCTGCCTAAAAGACCTCGACGCAACGGTAGACTTGCTGGTGCGTTTTGCCTTGGATTTAGAAGAAGATGCCTGCTTTGTTCCTGGTATGGGCCTCACTTTAAATGACAGCGCCGAAGATACCAGCGCAAAGGAGTAGCAATACCTATGAAACGGGAGGCAAAAACCATCGCCCGAAATCGTAGGGCCTTTCATGAATATGAAATCCTAGAAACCTACGAAGCTGGCATTCAGCTTACCGGCACCGAAGTGCGCTCGCTGCGAGAAAACAATTGCCAGCTCAGCGATTGCTTTGCCCTTATTCGCAAGGGCGAGGTATGGCTGCACAATGTCTACATTCCCCCCTTTTCTCAGGGAAACATTGCCAACCCCGACCCCAACCGCAAACGCAAGCTTTTACTGCACCGCAAACAAATTCGCGAACTAGAGCGCCAGGTCAACGAAAAGGGAATGGCACTGGTGCCTCTAAAGATGTATTTCAAGGAAAATTCCCTCGTAAAGCTTGAGCTTGCCCTTGCCCGTGGTAAAAAACTCTATGACAAGCGCGCAAGTATGGCAAAACGCGATAGCGATCGAGAAATTCGGCGCACCTTAAAAGAGCGCAGTCGTTAGGAAGCTTTCATGTTTTTCAAACCTCACTCAAAAAAAGAAGCTCGGGGTGAATCAAAAACCTCCCGACGCAAAAAAGAGACAAAGGGCCGCAGGGATTCTTCTGCAGCTAGGGTGGAAGACACCCAAGAAAAGACCGCCTCATTACAAAATTCAAAGGAATCTGAAACGGTCTACTTTGAGGATGAGTCAGCACAAGAAAGTGAAAACCCAGAAGAGAGGGCTAACGCTTCAGTAAAATCTGCCAATGAAGACACCCTCACAGATACGGAAAACGACAAGCCTGAAGCTTTTGAAGATGAACTCGACGAGGAAGTAATTGAAATCGAATTCAGCGAAGAAGACATCCAATGCTACCTAGTTGATGAGGATGATAATGAGATAGGCTTTGTTCTGCTTGATGAGGCGGGTAATGAGATTGAGTATTACTATGCCGAAGAAGATGAGGTAAAAAAAGACGAACCTTCAGATACCAGCGAGTCGGAGCAGAACCACAAAACAGCGAAGAGTGAGTCAAAAAAGAAGAGTTCAAGCAAAAAGACTAAGGATTCGCTTGCATACCGCGCTGGCCATGCAGCAGGCAGTGCTGCTGTTGTCGGCAAGGCTGCCGCAAATGTAGGTATTGAAAAGGCAAAGGAAGGCGTGCAGAAAGCGCGTGGCTGGGCCGACAGGTTCCAGCCCGAAGAAGACGATACCTATGATTTAGGCATCACCCGCGAAGGTGTTGCCGACGCTACCAAAGACATGAATGTTATCTACCATGAAAGCCTTGAGACCATCACCGAACTAAAAAGCGCCTTTGATGACATAAAGGAAGGCCTAGATTTGGGTGGCCTCTTGGGGGGCAAGAAGAAGAAATAAAAAAGCACGAACCCAATGCGGGTCCGCGCTTTGTTTACATGGTGTCGGAGGCGGGATTTGAACCCGCACACCCGTTGCGGGCACAAGCACCTCAAGCTTGCGTGTCTGCCGTTCCACCACTCCGACTTAGGCTGCTAAAAGCAACGACGGATATTTTAGACTAAGCATCAAAGCTTGTGAATACCCGATTTTTGTTTTTATGTATACACCAAGACGTACCAAGCGGAAAGGCATCAAGGTATCAAGATAAGCAGCGAGCCTCACTCAAGCAGATAAGACAAGAAAGAAACGAGGATGCAAACTAATAAGGACCAAAGCCAAGAGCTAGATCAAGTAAAAAGGATCAGTGCCAAAAAAGCTGCTCTTGAATATGAGCAAGACGAGCTTTCAAGTGACCAGGTCAAAAAGAATACTAGGATTGCACTAGATCTTGAGCGCCTTCCCCCCACCCTTCGCTTCGAATATACCGATGATGCCAGTCAAAAAAGCGCTGCTAGCAATACCAGCATACCTATTTCAAAAAGCGACTTTGACGGCAAAGCAAGTCAGGAAGGAGCAGCGAGCAATACAGCCTGCGACCCCTTCCGCTATGCCCAGCTGACACTGCTTGACCAAACAAAACTACCTGGACAAACCTCCTTTATTACCAGCTCTAACTGGCACGAAGTAATAGATGCTATCGCAGAATTAAAGGTGCGCGGAGCACCTGCCATTGGTATTGCAGGTGCGGCTGCCCTTGCCCTTGCTGCCTGCGATCTTGCCCTCCTTGCAATCAAAGATTCTCAGGCAGATAAGCTACAGGCTGCCGATGATAATTCCGGCAAAAACCGGCTTTTAGAAGAGGCTGCTTCCCGTTTCGATGGTGCTTGTATCTCTAGCCTCAATGAATACCTAGACTGTTTGAAGACGGCAGCAAAACGCATTGAAGCGGTCCGCCCTACGGCAGTCAACTTAAAGTGGGCGCTTAAACGCGCTATGGATACCGCAGAGGAGCTTTGCAAAAAGACAGAACAGGCAACCCAAACCCAAACCCAAACCCAAGCCCAAGCCCAAGCCCAGGTCCAATCCCAAACTCAATCCCAGACCCAGGCCCTGACTCAGAGTCAAACCCGAAACTCACGAAAAACCTTGCAGCAGCTCACCCTTGAAGTGCGCGATTCTCTTTTTTCCCTGGTGAACCTCCTTCTTGAAGAGGATGAAACCTGCTGCCGCTCTATTGGAGCAGCCGGAGCAAAATTACTCAAGCCAGCATCGCGTGTATTAACCCACTGCAATGCTGGCAGTTTGGCAACTGCCTTTTACGGCACGGCCCTAGGTGTTATATATTCTGCTGCCCAAGAGGGCAAAATTGCCCAGGTATACGCCGATGAAACGCGCCCTGTAGGGCAAGGAGCGCGCCTTACCACCTGGGAGCTTTCTCAAGCAGGGGTTCCAGTGACCCTTATCTGTGACAATATGGCGGCAAGCCTTATGGCCAAAGACGAAATAGATGCCGTCATAGTAGGAGCCGACCGCATTGCGGCAAACGGCGACACCGCTAATAAAATTGGAACCTATGGGGTGGCGGTACTGGCGAACTACCACCACATTCCCTTCTATGTTGCCGCTCCACTTTCCACCATTGATCCGCACTGTGCCACCGGCGAAGACATCCCCATTGAGCAGCGCGCAGCCGAAGAGGTGTTACCCCAAGCCATTGAAGGGGTTCAGGTATATAACCCCGCCTTCGATGTAACCCCCGCTAAACTTATAAGTGCCATCATTACCGAAAAGGGCATATATGCCCCCCAGAATATTTGCGAAGCCATTTGACAAAGGCACACAGAGGAGTAAAGTACGTATCCCGCAGAAAACTGTGGATCTGCCAAGGCACAAAACCAAGGCACATGAATCTTGAAAAGGTGGAGCCATCCGCCACTTGTGCTTTCTCGTATTCGAGCTTTAGCTTTGAGGAAGCTTATCAATGGGGGCGACTGGTTTCGACATGGTAGGTTTGAAATGAGGAGCAGGTCGTGGTCTCCTCCCCACGCTAAACAGGGGTAAGGTCAAATTAATTGGCAAAAACAACACTCAGAGCGCACCTGCGCTCGCTATGGCTGCTTAATTAAAGCCTAGCTGTCATCCCGGATTTTTCCCCGCTTCCGGGTTTGGCATCAACTTAGGGGAATGCGTCGTGGCACGTAGACGGTATGGCCAAGGCAAAGACTGAACCGACTCGGGGAAGCAAGGCTTGTTGATGGGCCGCGTTTCCCTTAAATCCAAACATCGACTAAGCTTGTAGAGCCTCATGGATTATCTAGTATGGACCGGAGTTCGATTCTCCGCGCCTCCACCACTGACAGTAGCTGGGGAGTATTTGAAATGCTCCCCAGCTTTTTAACCCAGTTCCGCTAGGCGAGTCCGCGCAAGCGCTGCCGAGGGAAGCTTATTGCCATAGTTAGCCGCAAATTGCAGGCATTCACGCTCTCTTAAGGTGTCTCGTCGTGCTTTATGAATACTTGCCTCTAACACAGCATCATTCACACGCACACGTAAAGGATAGCTTGGCGTGTTGCGAATAGTCGAAAAACGAGTAATAAGTGCTGCATCATCGCCATCACGCACGGCTTCTAGCACCCCCCGCTCCCAAGTTAAAAACTTGCGACGATCTTCATCATCAGCACTGACAGAATTCGATAGTAGTTCTTCTGCCTGATCAATAAGCTCTAAGGCGCTTTGAGCGCCAAACAATTGCTGAACTAAGGGTTCAAGGCTTATAAGCATTCCAAGCTTTTGCGAAGGGTCATTTGCAAGCTGAACGCTTGACAACATGGCCTGACCTATGCGCGCCGCCTCATCGCGTTGACCAGTATCGTCTAAGGCCAGAGCGTAATACGACAAAAACCAGGCCCCATTTTCTTCGTAAGGAGGGCGGATTTCGTTTGCTACTTGCCCTCCCGCTTGCAGAAAGGCCTCAGGATCACAGGAGTCGTTATATAAAGAGATCATCTTTTGCGCCTTGTCGTCACAGATGCGCGTAACGATCTTTTTAGCCGAAAGCAAACACGCGATAAACATGATGATGGCAGTCAGCATGCCAGGTAGAGTTGATACGATATAAAAACCAAATACCCAAGAAATTGCCGTCACCAAAAGCACCGGCACTGCCACTCCCAAGATATAGGCCACAAGCGCATAGGATCTAAAATACGGAAGCATAAATTATCTCCTCCAATTAATCTATGCCCTCATTGTAGCAATAAGACCCACTGCACCTAAAACTTTCCTCACACTCTTAAAAGCCACCCAAGCGGCACGTTTTACGGCCCTCGGGTGGCTTTGGTTCAAAATGGTACTTTAGCAGGTATTTCCGCACGTCAAAGAGTGAAAAGGGAGCTTAAAAAATTACTCATCCAAGCCATCGGTTTGACGGATGAGCTTACGCTTAATTTTTCCGCCA
>CAYSMG010000054.1:0-6726 GCA_964432045.1 uncultured Eggerthellaceae bacterium | reverse complement strand
TCTGTGGAAGAAGTGTCTGTACCCAAGGTAACCTCAAATTCAAGAGTTTCGCCCTCACGGTTTACTTCCACGCTCACCGTATCACCCGGATTCATTGAGCGCACCGCAATAGTTAAGTCACTTGCCGAGGTCACGCTTTCGCCATTGAAGGCGGTGATGATATCGCCTACCTGAATGCCTGCCTCATCAGCACCCGAACCCTCAGCAACGGCAGACACATAGGCACCCGAGTCAACCGAGAAGCCGTAGCGCTGGGCAATCGATGAATCAACCGTGGTCATAGTTACTCCCAGCTGAGCATGGCTTGGAGTCTCACCGGCAATGATTTGCTCGGCGATGCTTATGGCGTAATTTACCGGGATAGCAAAGCCCACGCCAGAATAATTCCCTGAATACGAGGTGATAAGCGTGTTGATTCCAATGAGCTTACCTTCTGAATCAACCAGAGCACCACCGGAATTACCCGGGTTAATAGCAGCATCAGTTTGAATCATGTTGGTATAAATTGTTGTCTCGCTTTGCCCATAGCTATCGGTGGAAGTGCTCAGAATTTGCGAGCGGTTAGTTGCCGAAACAATGCCAGTTGCCACCGACTGCTCAAGTCCGAAGGGGCTGCCAATAGACATAACCCATTCGCCAACAGTGAGCTCGTCGGAGTCGCCCAGTTCCATAACGGTTAAATCTTCGGCACCCTGGGCCTTGATAACTGCCAAATCCGACGAGGAATCGGTACCGACCACTTCAGCGTCGTACTCTTGTCCATCGATGGTAACAATCAAGGCATCAGCATCTTCAATAACGTGGTAATTAGTGAGAATGTAGCCATCTTCAGAAATCACCACTCCGCTACCCAGGGAAGTTTCGGTCAGTTCCTCAGTACTTGAGCCAAAGAAACCGCCGTAACTGCTTGTCTGAGCAGTGTAGACATCGATTGCCACAACTGAGGGGAGGCATTTCTCGGCCACTGCTTCGGCAAGAGTTATATCATCCCCCTCGACCGTGATACTGGTGATACCCGAAGACCCACTACTGCTTGAAGTGTTGCTTTGATAGATTACAAAGCCACCCAATCCCAATACACAGGCGAGCGCCGCTCCAGCAAAGGCAGTAAAAAAAGTTTTCACGCTACCTCTACTACTCTTTTTCTTATGATGAGGCTCTTTGGGCTGGATGGTGCTTCCCTGGCCTTCCCCTTGCAGAGAAGACGACCCATAAGCCTCGGGAGGGGTTGGGCCGGCATTTGGGTAAGAGAACCCTGAAGAGGGACCGTTGTTGTAGTCGGTCACAGTTATCACACTCCTTATCAGGCTAAATCCCTTGTTCTGAGCTTTTACTACATGAGGAAAACCTTAGCACGCAACGAAGGACAATACCACAATTGAAAACAAATCATCATCGCTCGCCCACGGATACAAATTGGTGTACTCTGGCAAATACGCCCTTTCATATGGCCTGATATCCTCTAAGATTGCCTTTGAATTGAAATTTGAAAGGAAGGTCTATGTCCCGACCAAACAATCAAGAAGGGAAGGCTGCAGCAGAACGCAGGAGTATCGCATGGCATCTACAGGCCTGGTATATTCGGATACTCCTTAAGCTTTTACCCCTGCTTCTTAATGTCTTTCGCCACCTCTCACACAAGATACGCGCAGAGATTGACTACCTTAAGCCCGGCTACACCTTCAAGCTCTGCGTTGAAGGAAGCAATCTAGAGGGAAGCTACCGGCTCAACGAAGGCGGTACCTTCTCTTCTTTAGGCAAGCGTAACACCGGCGCAAAGACTTCTAGGCAGAAGGGCGCCGAAAATGAACACCGCAAAAGTGACGCAGATGATACAGATATGAGTCAAGAGATAGATTATGTCATTGCCTTTCGCTCGCTCCCTTATGCCTTTGCCTGCTTTTCTGGAGGCGCAACACTCAAGGAGGCCCTAGCCCAGCGCGCTTTTTCAACACGAGGCCCCAACGACACAGGTGTTGCCCTTACCTACATGTTTACCGCCCTGTTAAAACTCTTTTTTGGCGTAAGGGCTGCCTACCGCAAACAGAGCTTCTGAAAGGAATAGATATGTCTACAAGCGCTTTTGAGTTCTTCTGTCCCACAAAAATCATTTGTGGGAAGCACAGCCTCACCAAGCTTCCTGCCGAACTGAGCTTTCGCGGAGTTTCCCACCCTTTAGTAATGACCGATGAAGGCCTGGTAAAGCTGGGTATCGCCGCGAAACTTACCGCAGAGCTTGAGGCGGGAGGTATCACCTACGAGCTTTTCGATAAGGTACCGCCCGATTCCTCTCTGGAGGTGGTTAACGAGGTAGCACAGTTCTATCAAGAACGTGGCTGCGATGGCTTTGTGGCCATTGGAGGAGGTTCGGTTATCGACACCACCAAAGGTGCCGCCGCCTCACTTTCCTATGAAGGGACAGATTTTGCCAAGCTGCAGGGTTCTGAAATTCTCACACATGAGCTCCCGCCACTGATTGCCGTACCCACAACCGCTGGAACCGGCAGCGAGGTAACCTTAGTTGCAGTAGTGGCCGATACCCAAAAGCATGCAAAGTTGTCCTTTACCTCTTACAAACTGGTACCCCACACAGCAATTCTTGACCCGGTACTTACCAGCTCGCTCCCACCAAAGCTTACGGCAACTACTGGTATGGATGCACTAACCCATGCCATTGAGGCCTATACCTCTATCCAGAAAAACCCGGTATCTGATGCCTTTGCTGTTCAGGCTATAGCTCTTATAGTTGAAAACCTCCCCCTTGCTTGCAAGGAGCCAGGCAATACCGAAGCGCGTACGAATCTTGCCCTGGCCTCCTTAATGGCCGGTGCGGCCTTCAGTAATGCAATGGTAGGCATTGTTCATGCCATAGGTCACTCCCTAGGAGGACTCTGTCATATTCCTCACGGGCAAGCCATGATGCTTCTTTTGCCGCACTGCATGCGCTACAACCTTGCCCATAAGCTGCACATCAGCGCCTATGCGGAGCTTTTGGCTTCCCTAGACCCCCTAAGAGCCAAGGAACTTTCAGCGGCAGATCCTGCTCTGCAGGCCCAAGCTGCCTGCGATGCCGTCTTTGCTATGAATAAACATTTCAATGAGCTTTATGGGGTGCCTTGTACCCTACGCGAACTAGGAGTTGAACCATCCCAATTCGCCGATATTGCAAGACAAGCACGCTATGACGGAGCATCTCTTTATAATGTCAGCGAAGTTAGCATAGAAGTTGCAAGCGAAATACTAAAGGCCGCGTATTAGTCTGATTCAAAAGCATCTTCGCCTAGTACCTTCATGTACCTTCACGCAAGATTTGTGCCCCGGCAACACAGCACTAGAGCACAGACATTTCAATCCCCAAGAAAGAGGTTTTTGTGAGTGAGATATTCACCAACAGAGATGAGGTAGAAGCCGCCGCTTGTCGTATGCGCAAGTTCTTCGCCAGTGGTGCCACCCTTCCTGTTTCATATCGTCAAGAAGCCTTACTGAAATTGCGAGAGTGGCTTAAGGCTCATGAGTCCCGTATCTTAGACGCCCTTCATGCCGATCTAGGCAAGGCAGCCTTTGAGGGTTATGCCACAGAACTAGGCATTGTCTATGACGAAATTCGTCTGTGCCTCAAACATCTCAACAAGTGGGCAAAACCCAAGCGCGTGGCAACCCCTCTGGTGCACTTCCGCTCCACTTCAAAAGTCTACCCCAGCCCCTTAGGAGTGGTCTTAGTCCTCTCTCCCTGGAATTACCCTTTGCAGCTGGCCCTTGTTCCCTTGGTAGATGCCATTGCTGCCGGCAACTGTGTTGGGCTTAAGCCCTCGCGCACTTCCCTTGCCACCAGCGCCCTGCTCATAGACATGCTAAGCGATATTTTCCCGCCGGAGTACGTCTGCGGCTTTCCTGGCTCAGGTGAAATGAACGACTGGCTTTTGGACGTACGCTGGGATCAAATCTTTTTCACGGGAAGCCCTAATGTAGGACACAGCATTATGTCTGCAGCTGCAAAGCATCTCACTCCTGTAGTACTAGAACTTGGTGGTAAAAGCCCCTGTATAGTGGATAGCTCCGCCAATATTACCCGTGCAGCCCAGCGTATTGCCTGGGGCAAGGGCATCAACAGCGGGCAGACCTGTGTAGCACCCGACTACTTCTTGGTGCATGAAAGCGTAGCAGAAGAGCTCATAGCAAAGCTTGATGCCTGTTTTCATCAGTACTATGGAGATGACATTCTCGCCAGCAAGGATTGGCCTCATATCATCAGCTCGCGCCACTACGAACGCATTATGGGACTTATTGAAAACCGCAACCCGAAAGCCCGCATTGCTTTCGGGGGGCATGGTGATCCTAAAACCCGAAAGATTGAACCTACCTGTATCACTGGTGTCACCCTTGATGACCCGGTCATGGGGGAAGAAATTTTTGGACCAGTGCTTCCTCTTATCACCTACCAAAATATCGATGAAGCCTTCGCTATTGTGCGCAGCTTTGAAAAGCCTCTTGCCTGCTATATTTTTAGCGAGGATACCCAGGTGCAAGAACGGGTAATAAATACCCTCGCCTTTGGCGGGGCGACAATCAACGATGTCGTTATACACCTGGCTAACAACCACATGGGCTTTGGGGGTGTGGGTAACTCAGGCATGGGAGCCTACCACGGCAAGGTGGGCTTCGATTGCTTTACTCACTATAAATCAACCCTTAAGAAGGGAACCTGGATCGAGCTTCCGGTGCGCGTACCACCCTTTGAGGATTGGAAAATGAAGCTGGTGCACCTTATGATGCGCTAAGTGCCCATATATGTAAAAGTACGTGAAAGCTTTACCGAAGTGCGGAACACGGAAGCGCGCAGCCTAAGCCAAAAGGCCAAAACCCTCATACTCGGCTTTCCGGGCAAAGGCTGGAGTCAACTTAGCGCCGCTTAAAACCAGTCCGCATACCCCTTGACTTCGGTGGATCCGGAATATGGATCAGCCTCGGCTCAAAGTCGAAGAGTTCTGCAGTGGATATTTCTGACTTAAGCTTGAGGCACTTGCCCCTACAAATATCTTCGCACATACCGCAGTTTACGCAATCGGCCAGCTGAAACTCTAAAAAGGAACCAATGCCATCATCGGGTTTAAGCTGGCTTTTTTGCAATGCCTTCGTAGGACAAAAGACCGTGCACATACCACAGGCCGTGCAATTTTGCTCATCTATTTCCACCGAAGCAAAGTGACGCGAGGTCAGCGTTTCGCACTGGGGATCCCCCAACTGGTCAAGAGCATCTAGTAAGTGCATATGCCGATGCGCTTCAAGAGAGGGTTGCGAACCAGAGCTTAAGACCCTCAAACGCTCCCGCAAAGAGGGCATATTTTGTTCAAACTCCTTTAGCATTACGACTTCTGCAGTCTTACCTACCGCTTCTGCCGCGCGCTTACGAGAGCGGCTAAAGAAACCCCGCCGCGCCTGTGCGTAAAGCTCATCCCTGCTCTTTACCAGCACCGATACAGGAAATTCGCTGCTTCGCTCTATTTGCATCGAGGCACCCTGGCAAGCGATAAGACCTCGCGCCTCTTCGATGGTTTCATCAAGACCCTCTGTTGCCTTACGATATTTACAGGTGGAGCAGTTTCCCTCTACTAATACCAGCTGCGATATACCGGCGGCAGCAAACTGAAGCAAGCTCCCCTCATCAATGCGTCCAAGACAGGCGAGACTGGCGTATTTCGATGGGTCGGCCTGCTCTTTTGCCGCCATACGAGCGCAGGCAATCACCGCTACACCTTCTAAAACTGCAGCCGAATGAGCCACAGCGGCAAAAAACTCATTATTGGGAGGATCAAGGGGAACAAGGGCCTCGGTAGGACAAAGAGCCGTACAGGCCCCACAGCCCACGCATAAGCTGTTATCTAAGCTCAGCTTGTTGCCCTTTATTGTCACGGCCCCACTTAGACACGCCTTACGACACCGCCGGCAAGCAGCATTGCGGTTGCGCACGACCACGCAACGGTCAGCCACTACGGCTACCGCTTTTTGCTCTAGTGCTGAGGCCAATTCAACAATGTCATTTAAATTAGGCATTGCGGCGCTAAGACGCGCTTCATCCCCCTTCTATTTCTCAAGCCGTACGTGAAAAGAAAGCATCTAGTTTTCCAAAAAGGACTCTTCTAAGGCGCGCAGTTCGTCGGGGGTATTTGCGTTGATAAAGCAGCCCCCCATAGGCTCTGCCGCCAATACCTCACTTTGACTAAATTCGCGGACCACCACATCACCAAAGAAGGCCTGAGCACGCTTTTCGCCCCTATCAATTGCACGGCGAATGGCCGGCAGACAATTCATACGTCGATACAGGGCATGAAAGGGCTCGTAGCCATGCTTGTTTACCGGAACCACCACATCGGCATCGCTTTCCTTCATGGCAATGGCTTCTGCTACCACCAATGAAGCCGAGGCAAAAACCATATCGCAGGCAATCACAGCCACATAGGGATTGCGCGCCGCCTCAAGTGCGGTGTAAAGGCCCGGCAAGGCCCCACGATAATCGAAGGTATCCGCCACCAGCTGGATCTTATACTGCGGGAATTCCCGATGAAGAAAGACCAGATTTTCCGCCTCATTGGTGGTAATCACCAAATCATCTGCCACGGGGGCCAAACGCTCCACCAAACGACAGATAAGCGGACGACCCGCAAAAGGCACTGTCGCCTTACTGCGTCCCATACGCCTGCTCTCGCCGCCCGCCTGAATAACAATGGT
>CAYSMG010000053.1:0-6751 GCA_964432045.1 uncultured Eggerthellaceae bacterium | reverse complement strand
AGCACGGCAACGCCGCCGGAAAGCTTGGCCAAGCGCTCCTGGAGCTTCTCGCGGTCGAAGTCGGAATCGGTGTGCTCAAGTTCGCTGCGGATCTGAGAGATGCGCGCATCGATGTCATCCTTTTGGCCATCGCCATCAACAATAAGGAAGTCGTCCTTGGTCACCTTGACAGTCTTGGCATGACCCAGCATCTCAATAGTGGTGTCGGCAATAGTCATGCCGAAGTCCTTGTCGATAACCTGAGCGCCAGTAACAGCAGCAATGTCTTCCAGAATGCGCTTACGACGGTCACCAAAGCCCGGAGCCTTCACTGCCACGCAGTTCAGCGTGCCACGCAGCTTATTCAGAAGCAGGGTGGCCAAAGCCTCACCCTCAACGTCTTCAGCAATGAGCAGCAGTGCACGACCTGAACGCATAATGCTTTCCAGCAGGGGCACCATGTCCTGTACATTAGAGATCTTCTGGTCGGTCAGCATGATGTAGGGATCAGACAGAACGGCTTCCATCTTCTCCATATCAGTAGCCATGTACGGAGAAATATAGCCACGGTCGTACTGCATGCCCTCTACAATTTCAAGCTCAAGGTCGAAGCTCTGATTGTTCTCTTCTACCGAGATTGCGCCATCGTGGCCAACCTTTTCCATTGCCTCGGCAATCTTCTCACCAATCTCAGCATCGCCTGCAGAAATGGTACCAACGTTGGCAATCTGGTCCTGGCTTTCCACTGCAGTAGCATCGGTCTTAATGGCCTCAACAACAGCATCGGTTGCCTTCTGGATACCACGACGAATACCCAAAGCATCGGCGCCAGCAGTCACGTTGCGCAGGCCCTCGCCTACAATCACATCAGCCAGAAGCGTTGCGGTGGTGGTACCGTCGCCAGCCACATCATTGGTCTTAACCGCAACCTCGCGTACCAGCTGAGCACCCATGTTCTCTACGGGATCTTCCAGTTCAACCTCTTTGGCAACGGTTACGCCGTCGTTGGTGATGGTGGGTGCACCATAGGTCTTCTCCAGAGCTACATAGCGGCCCTTAGGACCAAGCGTCACCTTTACTGCATCAGCCAGCTTGTGCACACCGGCAGCAAGACCCGAGCGAGCATCGCCCTCGAATTTAATATCTTTTGCCATGATCTATGCCCATCCTTTCAAACCTGTGGGATTGTTGCCTATTCGCAAATAGCGTAAATATCGTCGGCGCGCAGGATCAGCACGTCTTCACCAGCGTAGTGAACCTCGGTTCCGCCGTACTTGCCATAGATAACCTTATCGCCCACCTTTACGGGCACTGGCACCAAATTGCCATCTTTATCAAGCTTGCCTTCGCCCACGGCAATTACCTCACCAGTCTGGGGCTTTTCCTTTGCCTCGCTGGCCAGATACAGGCCCGAAGCTGTAGTCTGTTCGGCCTCATCGGCCTTGACGATCACACGATCACCCAGCGGTTTTAAGCTCATAAGTTTGCCTTCCTTCCAACTTGATAGTTGCTACGACATGTTCCTGTGCTGCAACTCCACCTTGGAGACTGCTAGCACTCACACATGCCGAGTGCTAAACAATTGGTAACTATAGCAGTGCCTCTGAGGAATGCAAGTAAAAATTGAGGAAACCTGAGTAATAGAGGCTTAGATTTTTCTAAATCGTCAAATATTCGTCACATTTAGAAAAGAGGGCGGTGCCCGCTGCCTAAAAACTCAGAGAACTACTCCAAAGAGCACGTAGCTTCAAGGAGCACGCCCCCTCACTTCAAATGGTCTATAGGAAGCAAGGGGGCTGGTTCACAACCTAGTTTACAACCTAGTTTACAGCCTAATTCGTAACCTAGTTCGCAACCTGTCAATAAAGCGAGCTAGTTCAGCAGCTCATCAAGATTTGCAAGATCTAAGTCAAGCGGTGGCTCGACTGTGCACTCGTAGTTACCTTCTTCGTTGATCCCAATGAGAACATGGGAGCGATCAGCAAGTTTGCCTTCCACCACCTTTTGCGCAATGCGGTCAACCACCTCGCGCTGAATGAGGCGCTTCAAAGGACGTGCGCCATAAACCGGATCAAAGCCATCAATGGCCAGATGTTCCACTGCTGCCGCAGAAACATCCAACGACACCCTGCGATCAGCCAAGCGTGCGCGCACCTCTTTAAGCTGTAGCTCAACAATAGGCTCCATTGCCTCAATGGATAGACCGTTAAAGGTGATCACATCATCAATACGGTTCAAGAACTCCGGACGGAAGGTCGAGCGCAGGGCATCCTGTACCTTGTTGGTCAGCTCGGCTAGACGCTTAGCCCCGGTTTCTATGTCTCCGGCAGCAATTTCTTCCATCATCTTGCCCATAGACCGTTCGTTTTCCTGGGCAGCGTACTCGCGAATATACTGGCTTCCCACATTGGAGGTCATGATAATGATGGCGTTTTTAAAGCTCACTACCCGACCCTGGCCATCAGTGAGACGACCGTCATCAAGCACCTGCAGCAAGACATTAAAGACGTCGGGGTGGGCTTTTTCCATCTCGTCAAGCAGAACCACGCTATAGGGACGACGGCGCACTGCTTCGGTTAGCTGACCTCCCTCGTCATAGCCCACATAGCCCGGCGGCGCACCAATGAGGCGCTGCACGCTGAACTTTTCCATGTATTCAGACATATCAATGCGAACCATGGCCTTTTCCGTATCGAAGAGATACTCAGCCAGTGCCTTGGCAAGCTCGGTTTTGCCCACACCCGTAGGACCCAAGAACAAAAAGGAACCAATGGGGCGGTTAGGATCGGAAAGGCCTGCACGGTTGCGACGAATAGCACCAGCAACTGCCGATACTGCCTCGTCCTGACCAACTACACGCTCGTGAAGCTTGGCTTCCAAATCAACCAGCTTCTCCATTTCGCCCTGCATCATCTTTTGTACCGGAATGCCCGTCCAGGTGCTTACGACTTCAGCAATCTCGTCTTCGGAAACCTCCTCTTTCAAAATTGCGTCATCTTCCTGCTTGCGGTTGAGCTCGTCCTCGGCTTCTTCAAGACGCTTTTTCAGCTCAGGGATGCGTGCATAACGAAGCTCTGAGGCACGGGAAAGATCGCCCTCGCGGGTGGCACGCTCTTCTTCTCCCTGGACGTTTTCAAGCTCGGCCTTAAGGTTTTGCACGTTTTCAATAACGTCTCTTTCGTTTTTCCAGGCCGCTTTGCGTGCATCAAGCTCATCTTTTGCCGCTGCAATGTCACGACGAAGCGCCTCAAGGCGTTCTTTGCTCACCTCATCGCTTTCTTTCATGAGCGCCTGCTCTTCAATCTGCATCTGGGTAAGCTTGCGCTCGGCCGCATCTACTTCTTCTGGCATAGAGTCTATTTCTATACGCAAACGACTTGCGGCCTCGTCCATAAGGTCAATTGCCTTATCGGGCAAGAAGCGGTCGGAAATATAGCGGTTAGAAAGCTCGGCAGCAGCAACGATGGCAGCATCGGTAATGCGCACGCCATGATGAATCTCGTACTTTTCCTTCAAGCCACGCAAAATAGCAATGGTGTCTTCTACGGTAGGCTCTCCCACTACCACGGGTTGGAAACGACGCTCAAGCGCAGCATCCTTTTCGATGTATTTGCGGTATTCATCAAGAGTAGTAGCGCCTATGGCGTGAAGTTCGCCACGCGCCAAGGCCGGTTTGAGCATGTTGCCGGCATCGATGGAACTATCGCCCGAAGAACCCGCGCCCACAATGGTATGCAGTTCGTCAATAAACAGAATGATTTGTCCATCGCTTTCCTTGACCTCGCGCAACACCGCCTTAAGACGATCTTCAAACTCGCCACGATACTTTGCCCCGGCAAGCATTGAAGCCATATCTAAGGACACGATATCGCGATCTTTTAAGCTAGAGGGCACATCCCCCGCCACAATGCGCTGGGCAAGACCTTCCACAATGGCGGTTTTGCCTACGCCTGGCTCGCCAATGAGCACCGGATTGTTCTTGGTGCGGCGAGAAAGCACCTGAATGGTACGGCGAATCTCTTCAGAACGACCAATGACCGGATCAAGCTTGCCCTCACGAGCCTGCTGAGTCAGATTTTGCCCATAGCGCTCTAGGGCCTCAAACTGGGCCTTTTCCTGAGGATCGGTCACACGGGTATCACCACGCAGCTCTTCATAGGCAGCTTCAATATTCTTGCGTGTCACACCAGAGGAATTCAAAATCCGCCCTGCTTCGCCCTTGTCTTCCGACAAAGCAATAAGCAGATGTTCGCTGGTGGCATAGCTATCGCCCAATTTTTCAGCGGTCTTGACTGCCCTATCCAGCACGCCCATTAAGGCCTGACCCGGGATGCCGGTCATGCCAAAGGGAGCCGAGGATCCGCTTACCTTGGGCATTTGCTTGATATGGGCATCAACATTGGCGCGCATTTGGGCAGGATCGGCCCCGATGCGTTTCACAATGGCTGATAAATTATTTTCCTTCGATTCAAGCAACGCCTTAAGCATGTGAATAGGCTCTGCTTGAGATGCTTGCGCATCGGAGGCAATGGAGAGGGTTTGCTGCAAGGCCTCCTGCGCAGTAAGCGCTAATTTGTTTAGGTTTCCCATGTTCATAAGGGGCCTCCTTTACACTTGCTCAGTTTTGCGCCTATCTCAGGCGGGGAAGATCGGATACTCGCACCAAGGCGGTCACATTGGCGCGGGTTTCCAATTCGTGCACACGGTCGGCTAAACGCCGCACGCGCTTATGCAAATCATCGATCTCGGCATCGCGCTCATCCAAGCGACCTTTCAGATCGAGAATACGAATAACTCCAGCCAAGTTGATTCCTTCATTGGTGAGTTCGTTAATAAGTTCTAGGCGCTCGATATCAGCCTGGGAGTACATACGAGTATTGCCGCTGGTACGCTGAGGAGACACCAGGCCCTTTTGTTCGTAAGCACGCAGTGTCTGAGGATGTACTCCGGCCAACTGAGCCGCCACACTTATCATGTATAGGGGCCTGTTGCGGTCGTCATCTTTCACCATGTTCTCACTTCCTCATGTGTCGCTGCCTGAAAGTCCTCAAGGGCCTTACGCTGCTCATCGTTTAGTTGGCTGGGGATGCATACCTTAATGCTCAGGCGTAAATCACCATTTCCCCCACCTTTTACCTTGGGGGCTCCCTTAGCACGCACGGTCAGCACGGTTCCTTCTTGGGTGCCAGCCGGAACCTTAACGCGCACCTTTGTTCCATCGGGCGCGGGCACCACAATGCTTGCACCAAGAGCAGCCTCAGCAATGCTTACGGGTACCTCTAAGAGCACATCGGCGCCCTTACGACTAAAGTAGGGGTGCGGCTCTATGTGGGTGGTCACCAACAGGTCACCGGCTGGTCCACCTGCCTGTCCGCTGGCTCCCTTGCCACGGAAGCGCAAACGACCACCCTCTACGGCACCTGCAGGCACCTTTACCGTCAGTGTTTGAACTTCCTTGGTCTCGGGGTTTCGCAAGCTCACGCGCTTTTCGGCACCACGAAAAGCCTCGTCAAAACTTACATTCAGGGTGACATTAAAGTCTTGGCCCTTCTGCGGGGTAGGGCGCCTTGCACCCCCAAAGCCAGAAAAGTCGCCGAAATCCCAGTTGCTACCAAAGGCGCCTTCGCCCCGCCGTATGCTTTCCAGTATTTCAGCCCAGCTGCCAAAACCACCAGCACCTGCCTGGCCAAAGATATCCTCGGCGTTTACCGAACCACTCCACCCATGAGGAATTTGATTCTCATTTGTCGTCCCGTACTGATCGTAAAGCTTGCGCTTCTTATCATCGGAAAGCACCTCGTAAGCCTCGTTAATCTCTTTGAACTTGGCTTCATCACCCCCTGCATCGGGATGATGGGTGCGTGCTAGTTTGCGGAAAGCTTTCTTTATTTCGTCGGTCGTGGCAGTACGAGACACGCCGAGCGCTTTGTAGTAGTCCGGAGTTGTCGCCATGCCTCCCACCACCTTTCTTTTCTTCTAAAGCAAGGGCGGGCCAATTCCAAGCCCGCCCTCGATTCCTTCCTTATAAATGATGCCTTAAGTCACGAGGGCACCTGAACGCTTCAACTAAGCAAACTCCGCGCAAGGCGAACAGCTCAGGCTTGTTCGCGGATGTTCGAAGCGGCTTGGGTGGCCGAAGCTGTTTCAAGACCCCAAGGTTTCAGGTTCGCTACTCCTCCTCAGAGGACTCTTCCTTCAAACGCTTGGGACCACCGGTAGTCACCCTTACCATGGCGGGACGCAAGACCTTTTCGCTTAGCTTGTAGCCCTTCTGGTAGACATCGCGCACTGTTTCATCGGGTACCTGATCATCTTCCACCGTAGCAACTGCCTGGTGCTCAAGGGCATCAAAGGCATCGCCTGCGGGGTCTATGACCACAACCCCCTCTTTTCTTAGCACATCTACAACCTTGGTATGCACAGCCTTTACACCATCAAGCAGGCCACTTTCGCCATTGTTTTCGGCATAGTCGATCGTGCGCTCAAAGTCATCGATTACCGGAAGGAGACTGGTGACCAGTTTCTCAGCAGCGCGGGCACGCTCTTGTTCGCGCTGTTCAGCTGTGCGACGGCGGTAGGTATCCCATTCTGCGTGCAGACGCATGAACTTATCCTGCCAGTCCTTCGCCTCAGCTTGGGCCTTTGCAACCAGCTCATCATTAGAGGGCTGGGCAGCTTCGGTGCTTGCCTCAGTGTTTGCCTCGGCGCTGGCTTCGGCATCAACGTCGGCGCTAGCCTCGGTACCAGCGTCAGCCTCTTTGCCCGCGCCGGA
>CAYSMG010000052.1:0-6820 GCA_964432045.1 uncultured Eggerthellaceae bacterium | reverse complement strand
CCGGGGTTATTTGATTAATTTTTTAACTCGTCCCATTTTAACGGGACACTAATGTATTGGCAAAAATACTAATGGCATTTCCGATATTGAAAAAGGAGTAACGATAGTCGAAAGTATTACTGGATGGAACAGACTCTTATTCGCCATAGATATCGGCAATGAATAGTCAGTTCCTTTATGCATAGTAGATAAGAAATAGGCATAACGACTATTACTATTTAAGCTACTAACCGTGTAATTGGAACCACGACTTTGTAAGTCAAAAAACATTAGATACCGTGGCAAGATGTCTGCGCCTTGTTTGAATGGATATGCATCGAAGATACCATGCTCAGTAGTAACTATGGATTGTGACCATGCCGTCCTATTTCTTCCGTGATAAACATGATATGGCTCAAGTCGTGCTTCTTCGGGAGAAAGGAAAGTTTGCCCAGAGAAAACATCTTTTTGAATTCTAGGACTCTTACGTCCGAAAATAGCAATTGCTCTGTTTTTGAAGGTATCAGTCGGCAAATTCCAGATTTCGTTAATATCTATATTCAGCGTCGTTGTGCCCCTTCTGTAATTTCCAGAACGGAATTTTTCATGCTGTTTTCCTGCAAGAATAGTTTCTGGAAGGATGCATCCAAAAGCAGCATCTTTAGCCAAGAATTTGTCAATTGCATGAATCAAAAAAACTGTCGCCAACTCAAGGTGTAAAAACGATGGTCCTGCTGGTTTGATATTATAATATGACGCCATATTTGCCAAATCTTCTTTGTAAGGGTTAGAGGATAACTTGCTCATCGCCAGCCATGGAGTATTTGACACAATACCATTGAAATTAGCTGTTATTAAACTTGGTCTTAATGAGTTTTTGATTAAAAATGACCATAATCCGTTTTGCCCTCTAGCATTTAGATCGTACATATTGTTGTATAAATCAGAGGCAAAATGAATAATGGCTTCAACCTGCTCTTTATCTAACTCTGTCTCGCGATTATTAAGGATACCACTAATGAGATGATTGAGGGCGTCAACGCTCATTTTTGTCTCATTGATATGTTGATAACATGTATCAACTATCTCATCAAAAATGTTTTGATTTAAAGGGGAAATGAGGAATGCTGGAAGGTCAACATACCTATCGTGCATTTTCATTCGCAAAATCTCTTGATTGAATACCTTTCCACTTGTGACAGGCGTATTGATAAACAATGAATCTGCGTGGTAAATAGGAATGGATAGTGCAGAAATACCATATTTGTTTGATATATCCCTAACTGTAATTATCCAGTTGATTTTTGCTAAGATTACTGCTAATGGATCAATATCAAATCCTGTTGCTGACCTAGTTAATAAATCAGCTACATTTAATGGATCTCTATCACCAGTAATTGACCCTATTACAGATTTCAGGGTTTCAATTATCATAGAACCTGAGCCGCAGCACATATCAATAAATGATGGTTCCTCGCCATCAATCATATCCCGGACTTTATTTACTACCTTCTTTGCAAGCCATTGAGGGGTTAACTCCTGTCCGAGTAGAAGGCGTTGTGACCTCTCAGACATCTGAACCATAATATTTCCAAATAAATCTTCTTGCGGTGTCGTTTGGAAATTATACACCAATAATTCATTCTGAATCTCGTGCATAACTGGAAGCACCTTCTGAATAAGTGAAGATTCATTTAGCCATCCGAAATAATCATATTCCACGAAATTTAGGTATCCTCTATTTTCGAAGAAACTACCATTAATAATTTGTTCAAGCTCATTATCGTCAGACAATAAAGCCCTCTTTTCAATAAAATTAGCACATAACAATTTTCCGAGATTAGAAATATAATACTCTGAAATATAGGTATCTTCCGAAAAATCAGTGGAATCCAAACCCTCAACAAAACTATGCCATAAGTTTTGTACCATCTGAAAATAGTCTGGTCTGGAAGAAATAGCCTCTCTTACAAAGACTGATATTTCTTGCAGATATGGACTACTATATTTACTAGTAAGGCCAAAATCTTTGTATAAGTTGGTTCCGGTTACAAATCTAGATTCAACTCGTCCCAAATACTTAGGTAGAAAATTCAATAAAAGTAAAGCATCTCTATCTGAAGGCTCCTTGATATCAAGGTTGTCAATTTCAATCAGTTCAATATTATCTTCGTTGTAATTTTCAATAGGCAAGCCAGGTGTAGGATTAACAGAATATACATGCCACGAAAGGGTATCGGACAGAATCCCAATAATCATGTTTATATCCACGTGGTCACGTACCAGTGAGGCGCAGTATTCCTTTATCTGTCTAAATCCTTCATTAAATATTGTTTGAACTCTCAGGTCTTTTTCATATTCGATTGCGATAGAGTCAATACAACTATCAACGAACCCAACCACACGCCGGTTTCCTCTTATAAGATGCACACTCTTTTCACTTCCATCAATATGGTCACGAACCCATTTAGTATTTGGGTCAAACATCAACTTCAGATAAGAAACTTGATTGTATCGAAGAATATCTTCTTTTTGATGAGTTTCTCGTAAAGTCAAAGCCTTAGAAATAAACTCTTTGGCGTATTTAATAGCTGTTGCGTCCATGACATCGTTGATTAATATAATATTGACGATATATTTCTAATTGTTTCATTGCCCAATCAATATCAAAAGTTTTCATTGCTTGAAGAATGTAAAAATCTATTTCGTAGATAACACTTTTATTGGTGATTTGCTGCCTTGCCAACTTTTTTCCCAATGATGATAAATCGTCTATCTCTTTATCAGAAAAGTTCGGAATAAGAATATTGCGGATTTGTGCAGCGTCAAGTTTAAGGGCTCCGCCACCCATAACACTACCAAGCTCTTCAAATTGCACTGAGCACCATGTGCTATTAAGTAAAGCGAGAAGGCTATATTCGTTAAATCTGGAGTTGTCAGATGTCCATATTGTGATGAAATTTGCATCAACAACTAGAGCTTTTGAATTGTACCTTACAATAGGCTTATCGCCATTAACTCTTGACAAAAACAACTTTGCAGTGTGTCTTTGTGTTAAAGGCGGTAGCATATACCAAAACCTTGGCGGGCGTTTTCCATTAGATTTAGTAATGTTAGTCCTTACAGAGGAAAGTTCTGGCAAGAATAATTCACCCTTCTTTTCATGAGATTTCCTCTCGATGTATTCGCTGATTTCGTATGGTAAGGATTTATAATATTTAGCAAATATGGGCTCTAGACTAGTGAGATCACGATTTGTGACAGAATCTTGTATATATAATAGTTTGCAACTTCCAGCGTTTGTCGTGAATTTTGTACCCAAACTGCGCTGATTCTGAATTACATCCAAATAATATTTTGACTCGCATTGTGGATTATGAACATAGAAAAACGAATTTGCTCCGGTGCGTAAACCTTGTCCAAATTCAATCTTATTTTCACTAATCATTGTCAATGAATTCTTATTTGCTAATCTACCAAGTAAAGATAGCCAGCTAGAATCATTACTGTGGCCGATAAATGCTTCTTGAGATACTATTCTTACTGACAATTGATTATCAATAAATATTTCATTGCAAAACAAATCTTGCAATTCCGCGCAAGGCAAGTTGGCCGTCAGACAACTATTTGTTCCAGCTAACTTATATAGATCAACATATGATAGCTTGGACTTTTCCTTTTTCGTTTTACGATGTGCAATCAACAATGAAGTTTTAACTTGGGCTTTTCCAGAAAACCATGTTGAGTTTGCATCATTGACCACATAGTCAATTTCAAATAGTTTTGAAAGAATATTCTTAACCGGAGTTGAGTACTCTCTTGTCAGCCATGTTGTCGGTAATACTATTGCCAATTGACCTCCATTTTTCACAAGCATCATGCACAATATCCATGATGGAACAGCTAAGTCAGAAAGCCCCGAGATCTGACCTAGTTCCTGAATGATTAATTGCTTTTCGCCCTCATTTAATGACTTTGCGGATTCTGCATATTCTTTTAAGTTCCGAATAATATCATCCAGTAATAACCATTCTTGCGACAAATACTTTTCAGCATTTGCCTGTAATTGATATCGAATATAAGGTGGGTTAGTTATTACAAGGTCATAACCACTCTTATTGAATTTTGATAAGGTATTTATCGAAAAACTGTTTGAATTCCATATTTCGGCATGTGGTATTCTTGAGCGACACATTCGAGCAGCATCCAAATCAATTTCATTTCCGAGGATTGATATTTCTTTGTCAACAAACGGGACAAGCAAGTCGCCGCTGCCACACATAGGATCAATTGCAGAATACACTTGGGTAGTGTCAATAAGCTCGAATAATAATCGAGCCACAGCACTACCAGAAAAATACTGACCCAAGTATTTTTGTTTTTGACTATTCATGATTAAAAAAATACTTAGCGTCAAGAGAAATAGTAATTCCTTTTTCTATACATTCCGCAATATATTCGGAGAACATCCTTTCGGATTTTTCTTTCCCATTTTTCTCGGACTGGTGACTTTTCAATATCTGTTCAGCAATGCATACATCTGAAGCATCATTTTCCTTTACTGGACATTTTGTGCTTTTAGTAAGCAGAATAAGGGGATCACCCTTTACAGTAATAGTCGAATTCACCTGTTTGAAACTAGCTTGAACTTTGTCTAGAATACCGGTTTTAAAAACCGAGAAACTATTTTTCTGGTATGCTTTAATAATTGCACGCCAAATAGCCGATTTTGCAGAGTGGAATACAACAGTGCATAGACCATTGACTTTAATACATCTACTAATCTCAGCGAACACTTTTGACATCAGTTCCTGATATTCAATTAGCGATTTGCCTTGAGTCTTATTTATGATAACCTCATCTGACACATCTGTTTTGACTCCGTACCAGAATTCGTTAATCTGATTGATTTCTGAATACGGGATATATCCTCCAAATGGAGGATCTGTGAACACGTAATCAATAGAATTTGATGCAATGGAAGTAGACACGCTGCTTCTAGATACAAAACAGACCTCGCTAGTTGAGCCTTCTAAAATCTTAATACCTTCACTAAAAGTCTTAATTTTTCTTCGCAAACCATCCAATATATTCTTTTCAACTGGAAGGCTGCTGATATATAGAACGCCTGGTTGAGCTCCTGTTATCACAAAATCTTTGTTGTTCTTTTTTGCAACGACCCTAGTCATCAATGTTGAATGGCTCTGATTGTAGCTTAACAAAAAGACTTTCAAAGCTTGTTGAATATTAGTTGGATACTCTGACACTTTTTTCCAGAGTTTTGATAATACAAATGCATTTCTTAAAGTATAAAACTGGTGAATATGTTCTATGCCGAAATGATAACCAGTTCGATACAGGTCGCCCCATTGAACTTTTTGAATAGGTACATCTGAGAAATCAAGTTTCTCTATCATTCTTTGATAGGACAAATAATCATCATTTGTTGCAAGTCTGCTCCACTTCTTTTTACCTGTGGTACCATATATCTTAAATGGATACCTAAATTTTCTGTCGACTTTATAGTTTAAAACAGGATCAATTAACTGACCATGAGAATGTAAAGCCTCACTAATGTTGAACTGAAGATTACAATGGCGGCACGTGCATCTATCTGTAAACTCTATTGGAGAGTATTTTATGGCAACATCAGAATATTTGTTTTCTTTCCCACAGTTCGGACAAATAACACCATCTGTCCATATGATATATCTGATAGTTCCTTCTTTACCATCAGAATCAATCACTTTATATATGTCAGGATTCTCTGCCTCTATTTCATCAATTAGTTTTGTGGCATACTCTACAAAAACCTTAGATGACGTATTGCACAAGACATTCCCAATTGCTGATGCAATAGGGCTTAATTCGTATATTATCGCTTTACGATAGCCCCAAATTGGTGAAACGCCATATTGCTTTGCCATTTTAAGCAATTCTATTGATGGCTTATCACACAATTTCACAGCAATGCCTGTGGTTCCACTGCCCCCAAAAGGGTCACCGTATCTCCAACATTTGTGTGGCAAGCAATAAATAAAGCAATAGCTTCTGGAGAAATTTTAGTCGGATAAGAGAATGCATTAAACAGCGCTCCGGTCCTAGTAGAAGGGAACGGCTTCCCGTAAAGAAGATCCAAATTATTATCACTTATCATATTTGACACCTCTCTTCTTTGTCAATAACTCACCTGGTCTACATTGAGCAAATTTGCAATTTTTACTAATGTTTGAAGGTCAGGTTGATTGGAACTTCTTCACCAATTAAAAAAACCGTTGTAGATAAAACATTGCATTGCTCTGAATGCCATTTACTTATTCGGTTTTGCTCAACTAAAACGACCTTAATACGATTAATTTGTTTCAAATTCATTTGAATATATAAAAAATGTAAAAAAAGTAAAAATCTATGAGATATTGAATACCAACCAGTATACTTTAAGTTTGGAGCTACACGACAGCAGTGTGAAAAGGCGATTAATTTCACTTCAAAAGAATAGAATAATCACACGCATCGGTCAGGGCAGGGGAGGTTATTGGGGTATCCTTGAGGTTTGAGTTAAGTCTAAGCACTGCCATAAAAGTGTGTTTTTACTAAGTCCCCAAAAATTGATTTTATAGGGCTTAGCTTAAATCTTAGTAAATTAATCGTGTGTATCTACAAGCTGTAATTTTTACCATAAATCCTGAATTAATGGAAAAAGTTACATATATTTGCAAAAAATAGGAGATGAACAGAACAACGCAGTTTAGAGACCATTTTCATGGATATGAGGAGATCCCACTAAAGGAGATTTACTCTTATTTTCATGAGCAGGAAAAACTTAATGATAACAATATCA
>CAYSMG010000051.1:0-6903 GCA_964432045.1 uncultured Eggerthellaceae bacterium | reverse complement strand
ATGCGCTTGCTTCTACAGACGCGACAAGTACCTCGGTACTCACAACGACAGATACCGATGAGAGCAGCACAGACACAACAGAAGACGCAGACACCACAGGCACCGAAGACACTACAGAGGATGCTACCGAGACCGAGGATGCTGCATCAAGCACAGAGACATCAGAGGGCAGCTCGGCAGACAGCTCGGACGATTCTGCCACTTCTGACTCTGCCAGCACCGACTCTTCTGACTCCTCCGACAGCACCGAAGCTACCACCACAGACACAGACACAGACACCGACACAGATACCACCTCTCCCATCGTGACAGACGCCGCAACCCTGCTCGCAAATGTCGAAGAAATAGTCACCCTCACGGCGGCTGACTCAGAGGACATCGCCTATATCTCAAGCTTCTCGATAACAAAGATCGTAGACGGCACGGAAAGCTTTGATGACTGCACGGATACCCACAACACGGGAAGCGAGCCCTGCGAAAGCGACTACTGCTACCTCGCCGACGGCAACGATGCAGACGACTCAAATGGCCGCGTGCGCACCTTTGACACCGTTACCTATAACCTCTCCTACACCATAAGCTCCTATGACCAGGGCGGCTTTGGCACCCAAAGCCTCACCATTTACTTTGAGTTTATCCTGCCCATGGACAACGAAGATGCCGACTGGGACGACGAGTTCTACGCATCAGAGACCCCCTGGGCTTGGGCGGATTACTACAGTATCTCAAACGATAAGACCATAACATACGACTTTGGCGACGGCGAAAAAGCAACAACCTGTCAGGTGGTCAGAGGATACAAAACCATTACCGTAAGCTCTACCGACCAAACTTTATCCCAAGAAGTAAGCGCGGTGGTACAGGTCTTAAACGCTTCTAATGGCAGCACCATCGCCCCCGTCTTTACCATATGGGTTGCAGGTAATCAAACTGCAGACGGCACAGCACTTTCTAGTCTTGATGTTGTGACCACCAACACGAGCGTGTGCACCGAAGAGGGTCACAGCACAGAGCCAGAGCAGGTAACTGTTAAGGCCAACCAGGAATATGATGCCAACAAGGACTATGGCACCGACGAGGGGCAAGCCGCCTATGACTACGCCGTCACCGTAACCTGCGCTCCCAGGTACAACATCAAGATAACGCGAACTTATACTTCGACTTTTGACGTTGTTGACACCTTTGACTTCAGTGCAGGAGACGATGACGCCCTAGATAAGGAAGCGGGAAGCTCAGTACAAGGCTACGTCACTGGATATGGCGTGACCATACAGCTGTACAACCACGATAACTGCGGTCTCAAAGGCATCGAAGTGCCCACAGGAACCATCACCTTTGATATCGAGCTTTCTGCTGTGTTTGTTGGTAGCAGCACAACATACTCAGGCAATGACGTATCCGGCTTCCAGCCCTTGGTGCTTGCCTGGGGAGCTCACACATCAAGCATCGCTACAAGAGGACGTGACCTTTCTGCATTACAGAGAAGGTATCTAGTTGATGCCGCACCATATAACTCCGGCATGACAAGCTATACCGGCACAGGAAACTACTCTTGTTACCAAGGTGGTACGTGGGGGGCAACAAAAGAAGACAACACTATCTCTGTTACCGTATCAAACTACGACATTCAATACCCACTCTTTCCAAACACAAATGTTGGGACGAGCAGCATTACTTCCACCAGATACTACAGCCTGTCAAACGGCGTTAAGAACGCCACAATAGGCTGCTTTTCTGCAGGAGCGTTCTTTATCCTCACGCCGTATTACGACAGTAGTGACAACTACATCTTAGATGTTGTGAACGAATCGGACGGCTACTTTAAAACAACGATTTCTCTTGTAGAGGACAGCTTTGAAATTGGTGACGAGGAAGTAGAAGACGCTTACTCTGGGGATAACTCCGTTGAGGCAACAATTCAGCTTGCGACCAACATTACTGCATCTACGAGCTATGCAGTAGGCTGGTCGAGTTCTTCGAGCTCGATCTATTATGACACCCTAGGACGTTATTACACCGACTCCGCTGCGTGGTATAACGGCGAATACAATGCCGCCGCCGCCGGCGCAACTATTCGACTCACTTCCCTTCTTTCAAACAGTGAAAACGGAAATAGCCTCAATCGCATCTATGCGGCAAATATCTTTACCAAGTTCGATGGGGCTGCCGTAACGCTTACGGGGAATTACTCCACAAACGCGACCGCTTACGGCTATACCGTGACTGTTTTGTATGGCATAAAACCTGGTGGTGCCAACTGGACAGATGACTCAGAGATGAACTCCGCCACCATGACGGATCTCATATATTACGATGATATAACCACGGCATATGCAAATGGCACCGTCGTGGCATATCTGGCAGAAATTCGTCCATCTGGTGATACTTCCGCACTCTCGCGCTCCACCGGTTTGACAATAGGCATGCAAGCAACGGTAAATGCTGAATATAACAACACGAGCACGATCGGCAACAGCTACGCAGCCATTTCTGGGGGAGCAGTCTGGCGAGTATCTGCATATAACGCGGCAGGCGGAAACATCCCCTCCATGATAGATAATGATCCGGATACCAATGCAGTAACGCTTCCTACGGCTTCGTCAATAACCCAAACGAGGTCCTATGGCAAACGCATATATACCTATGTATATGATTCAGACACAGGCGAAACGACAGTACAATCGTCCACCACAACTGGAACGACGGCAATTGCTGACACCCTCTTAATCATGCCCGCCCGCGCCACCATCACCAAAAGCCTGGCCCAAGATGGTACGAGTACTACAGGCGGCAATATCTATCGCATCGATAACAACCAAAGATACATCGACTATGTCATAACGCCAAGCATTAGCACCTACACCGATGATTGGGATGACGGCAATGTCACCATCACGATCACAGACACCTTGCCGTCATATTTGAGCTATGTGCAAGGTTCTGCCTACAGAAACGTCACCTCCTATGACGGAAGCGTCAAAGGACAACAAGGCACGGTGACAGGTGGCATTGATACAGAGCGAGAAGGCGAGCTGGAAATCACCTACAACAATGATGATGGCACCACGACCCTTACCTGGACATTTACCGACGTAGATGCAGCAGATATCTCTCAGTACACGATTTACTACACCGCTGAAATCACCGGGGCTGTCGCGCTCAACGATGTTCCAGAGCTCACCAACACCGCTACCATCTCATATACGTGGGCAGGTGATGGCGGCTACAGCATCGATGACACCACCGGTGTCATCACAGGCGAATATTTTACGAGCATTGTGCATTCATACGCCGAAACCACCGGCAATCAGGCTTCCGCAACGGCTTATGCCTCTAACTCCACTTCCGTTTCCGCATCCAAGACCGTGAGTCAAACGGTCTATGACCCCGGCGACACCATGACCTTTAGCCTCAGTGTCACCAATTCAGGCTCAAGCACGGCAAGCAATGCGCTTGTGGTTGACATCTTGCCCACCTACACAGACGCAAGCGGCAACAAAGCCTCGATAAGTTCGGTATCCGAGGTGGAAGACTGGACGCTGTACTACACAACAGATACAAGCATAAGCGCTGATGACCTTAGCTACAGTGAAGTTTCGGGCAATTGGAATGTGGTCAGCAACACCTCAGATCTTGCGGGCAGAACCGATGTTACCGCCATCGCCTGGATTGGAGATCTTGCTGGTAACGGTGGAACCTTTAGCGCCACTGTTAGCCTCACCGCGCCCGCAGATGCCTCTGGGGGTGACACCATCACAAACAACATGTCGTATATTGGTGGCTCGGTAAGCTTGCAGACCTCTGCTACGGCCCGCATTGCCTCTCGCTCCATCTCTGGTCTTGTCTGGTACGACGCAGACGCAGATGGCATCCAAGGGAGCAGCGAGTCTGTCTTAGAAGGCGTCACCGTAACGCTGTATCAGGATGGTAATCCGGTAACGGGCACGGTGGCTGGCGGCGATACTGCCGAGGTCTCGCTTGTGACTGCAACGGGATCTTCTGACGCATCAACCACCTATAGCGTAAGCTCAGGTGGTAGGACCTACACGGTTACGGCAACCGCTAAGGCGGACGGCACCTACGAGTTCTCGAATCTTCCTGCGGGTACGTATTCGGTGAGGTTTAGCTCTGACTCCTCGAGCGTCGACTTTTCAAAGCTTGTCGCAAGCCCGCAAAGAGCTGGAACGAGCACGATTTTCGACTCGGATGCCCTTGGTTACTATTACAAGGATGGGTCTCCTGACACAAGCTCACTCAACACATCCACCTTCGAAAACGAGCTGGAATACACCCAGATCGACAACATCGTGCTTCGCGCAGTAAGCGAGATGACCTCTGCTTACGATATCTCTTCTGCCAACGACTGCGGCCTCTACGACAAGCCGGGTGACTTGACCATTACCAAGACCCTTGCTGGCACCAACCCTGAAACCACTCGTGAGTTTGAGTTTACGGTGAGCCTGGATGACAACTCTGTGAGCGGGGAGTACACCCTCACCCATTCCGACAGCACGACAGGTACTGCAACCTTTACGGGCGGCGTGCTTACGAAAGTGGCTATCACTGGTGAGGATGACGCGAGCGCCATCTACCTGAAGGGCGGTGAGTCCGTCACCATCGAGGGCCTTCCCGCAAATGTGGGTTATAAGGTGACCGAGACGGCGGAGAGCAGCTATACCACCTCTTATGTGGTAGATACCGAAGAATCCAAAGACGGCTCTGCCGCAGAAGGCACTATTGGCGCAGGCACAGAGTCAGAAGTAACCTTTACCAACGTGCGAGGCTCTGGCGACCTTGCAATCTCTAAGACTGTCTCGGGCACTGGTGCCAGCACGAGCCAAGAGTTCACCTTCACGATCACCCTTGGTGAGACGCTCTCAGACAAGACCGCCGCCACCATTACCACCACGGGCATCACTGGCAGCACAGACACAGAGCTAGACTTCACCAGCACCACGTCCGCTACTGTCAAGCTCAAAGCTAATCAGACTATCACCATCAAAGACCTGCCCGCTGGTGCGACCTACGAAGTGGTAGAGACTACGGATGAAAACTACAGCTCTAGTGTTTCTAGCGGTAACGCAAAAGGCACCATTGAAATGGATAAAACCGCAAGTGTTACCTTTGACAACGCAAGGAAAACGGGCGGTAGCCTTACAATCACTAAGAAGGTTACAGGCACAGGGGCTAACGAAAGCCAGTACTTCAGCTTCACGATCACGCTTAGCGATTCTGATGGCGCAGATCTTTCTGGCTCCTACAGTGCTGTCTACTCAGACGCCGAACGTCAAAGCGTTGCCTTCACAAACGGTGAGGCCACCATCTACTTGAAGCACGGCGAGTACGTCACCATCTCTGGCCTTCCTGCTGGCGCGAAATACACCGTGGTTGAAACCGAAGATCCAAACTACACCACCTCTTACGTAATAGGCACTGGTACCTCTATAGAGGACAGCACCGCAACAGGCACCATCAGCGCGGGTGCGGACGAAACCGTCACCTTTACCAACACACGCAAGTCTGGTGGCGACCTTACGATCTCCAAGACCGTTGCTGGTATTAGCCCTACCACCAACACTGATGAGTTCACCTTTACCATCAATCTTTACGACTCTGCTGTTAACAGCACGACTGCTCTGAGTGACACCTACACTGCTACCTATTCGGACAGTGGTCGTAGCACCGTGATCATCACAAACGGCACAGCTACCGTTACCTTGAAGGGTGACGAGTACATCACCATCTCTGGCCTTCCCGCTGGCGCGCAATACAGCGTGACTGAGGCAACAGACTCGAACTACTCCACCTCTTATGCAATCGGTACCGGCGACTCCACACCGGGCAATACCGCAACAGGTAGCATCAGCGCGGGCACAGGCGAAAGTGTCACCTTCACTAACACAAGACTTGCTGGTGGTGACCTCAAGATTGAAAAGACTGTCTCAGGTGTTAGCCCTACTACTAACACCGATACCTTCACCATTACGGTAGCCCTTGATGAGGCTATCACGGGCGACTACACTGCCAGCTACTCAGATGGCACTAGTAGTGTGACCCTCAACTTCAGCAGCAAGTCCGCGAGCTTCACCATCAAAGGTGGACAAACGGTCACTATCTCTGGTCTTCCTGCTGGTGTGGAATACACCGTGACCGAAACTTCGAATGATAACTACACCACCACCGTCAAGGCAGCTGATGCAACCAACTTTGAGGACGGCTACAGTGCTAGTGGCACCATTTCCACAAGTGCTGCAACTGTTAGCTTTGACAACGAGAGGAAATCTGGCTCTATCACGATAGTCAAGACCACTACTGGTACTGGCGCTCGCGAAGATGACACCTTTACCTTTACGGTAGAGCTCGGTGAGGCTCTTGCCTCAGGCACAACCTATACTGCGACTATCTACAACTCAGGTGGTACCCAGGCCGGAACCGATAGCTTAAGCTTCACCAGCCAGTCTGCTACCGTCACCATTAAAGGTGGCCAATATGTCACTATCTCGGGCCTGCCTTCTGGCGTGAGCTATACCGTGATTGAGAGCGGCATGAGTGCAAGTGGCTATACGCTTACCAGTATCGCTACAACTGATACTAATGGCAGCACAGACAAAGACACGAGCACTGCCACAGGTACCATCTCTTCAACTACAACCCCAACCATCACCTTTACCAATAACAAAGATGGTGGCAACTTAACGGTCTCAAAGACGGTTAATAGCGTAGACATTGACAGCCAGCCAACTGAAGGCTTTACCTTCACGGTGGAACTCACTGAAGCGCTTACTGGCGAGTATGGCAACATGACCTTCACGGATGGCAAGGCCACCTTCAAGCTCAAAAATGGTGAGTCTGTCACAGCTACAGGTCTACCTGTTGGTGTGGGATACACCGTAACAGAAACTG
>CAYSMG010000050.1:1944-6934 GCA_964432045.1 uncultured Eggerthellaceae bacterium | reverse complement strand
CGCTGTTCTACAATGCCATTTGTATTCCGGTGGCGGCAGGGGTCTTGTCCTTTGCCGGGATAAATCTTAATCCCATGATAGCGGCGGCGGCGATGTCGCTGAGCTCCATCTGCGTGGTAAGCAATGCCCTGCGCCTGCGTACCTGGAAGCCGAAGGCCTTGCCTAAAGCAGCAAGTCAGGCAGAAGTGTCTGCTGAAGGTGTTGGTGAGGGTGTCGCTGAGGGTGTTACCGAGGACGCCGACAAGAGAGTCGCTGCCGAAGTAGAAATAGAAGTAGAAACGAAGGCAGAAGCAGAAGTGGGCCAGGCCAAGGAGGCCGCTGAAGCAGCAGATAAAACTACCGCAAAAGATATCGACGAAAAAGGCTGTGAAGAGACAGCAGAAGCCCCCGAGGGAAAGGAAAGAGTCATGGAAAAGGTTTTGCACGTAGAAGGCATGATGTGCCAACACTGCGTAGCGCGTGTAAAGAAGGCGCTTGAGGCGCTAGAGGGCGTACAAGAGGCCATCGTTGATTTGGATGGCAAAAAGGCCACAGTTAAGCTAAGCGCTGAGGTGGCTGATGAGGTCTTGATACAGGCAGTGGTCGACCAAGACTACGAAGCCAAAATGGCTTAGGGGAGTGTCTTCCATTTATAAACCAAAAATGGGCTCAATAATTATCAGTCCCAAATCCAAGCTGTGCCAGTTTGAGTCAGCCGCACTAGGCTAACTGCACTAGTACAGCTGCGCTAGGCCAGTTGCCCCGTCACATTTTCTAGCACTCTATCCAAGTTAGGGAAAATGAAATACTGCCAAATACAAAAACAAAATACCGCCAAACCCGAAAACGAAACACCGCCAAATCCGAAAGTCAAACGCAGCCAAGCCCGAAAAAGCGCTACAAGTATCTATGGGTTATGGGTTATATACCAGAAGTGATGGTGTTTTAGTAGTTCCCATTGGCTGTCTTGCTCATTAGGGAGGGGCTTATGTGAACTGGGACTACATGCTTGCTCCTTTGGGTCTGGTAGTGCTCGCATCTCTTGCAACAGCAGTCTTCGCCCTTATACGCCAGCGTGCCAGCAAACTAAGTAAGCGCATGCGCTGAGGTATAGAAAACGTAGTGAGCTACAGATTTGGGCTATAAGCTACACCTTATATAGCCTGTATCTTGCGTAAACAAAACAGCCGGCTTGAGCCACAAGGCCCAGGCCGGCTGTTTGCATGATGGACAGGAGAAGACCTCGATCACTTAGCAGCAGCTACCGCATATCGCTGGT
This sequence comes from uncultured Eggerthellaceae bacterium, assembly GCA_964432045.1. Lineage (GTDB taxonomy): Bacteria > Actinomycetota > Coriobacteriia > Coriobacteriales > Eggerthellaceae > Aphodovivens. The sequence goes on along the minus strand of CAYSMG010000050.1, from coordinate 5,676 downwards.
TTTTGCTTCTTGTTTCTCCAAGGCGCTCAACGCGCCCAGCCGCAATCAGCTTGTTGACACGATAATTGAGGGTGCTACGGGGTATTCCCAGCGCCTGCGATGCCTGAGAGGCAGGCTGGTTGAGAAATGTGACTCTGCTATCTTACCAACTTCTCAAGTATCTTAACAACTTAACAACTTAACAATTTTCACTATGAGCAGTCCTCGGATTCTTAATCCGTTTAGGCTCTTTGCTTGATGCGGTAGCACCACGCCTTCCAAGTCTTTCCGCAGTAAGGTTGCCAAAAAGCCACTCGGGTTGCTGATTTCTAGCTTATTAGGGTCTTTTGGGGATCTCGTTAGAACAGCGGGATTTCGCCCAGAAGAAACTCTTCCGCTTCGCAGGCCCCCGAAGAAGAACCGCCAACAACGATGCGTCGCGCATGAGGATTCTGCAGAAGGAATGCCTGCATCCCGCTCGAGCGCGTCTCGCCACCGCCCTTTACCTCTATCGCAGTGAGCGCCGACCCTTTCTGCAAGACAAAGTCAACCTCGTTTTTGCCGTCACGCCACCAGCGTAGCTCAAAACCCTCGGCAGGAGCCCGACCCAAAAGATACGCTCCCACCGCAGATTCAAGCACATGCCCATACAAATCGCGCGAACCGAGGATATCTTCGCGACTCTTATCAGAAATGGCGCACATCAGCGCCGTGTCATACACCATCAAACGCGGAGAACTTCTTCGGCGCTCAAGCTCTTTGCTGTGATGCTTGGGAATCGCCGCGATCATCCCTGCCTTATCAAGCAAATCAAGATAATGCGCAAGCGTTACTGTATTTCCTGCATCATGAAGCTGCCCGAGCATCTTGTTGTAGGAAAGCTCCTGACCAGAATAAAGCGCCCCCAGACGGAAAAGCGATTTCATGAGCGCCGGCTTACGAACATCTTCGAGCGCGAGCACGTCCTGCGATATCGTGGGCTCGATCACCGCATCGCGAATATATGTTGCCCAGCGCTCATCGTCATGCGCGAACCGCGCCGCGCCGGGATAGCCTCCGTAGTACAGGTAATCATCTAGGCTGTAGCCAAAGGCCTCGCGGCATTCGCCAAATGTCCAGTGAGGTGAACGAATGAGTTCGAAGCGGCCCATCAACGAATCCTCGAGACCTTTATGCAACAGAAGTGATGAAGATCCGCTCAGAAACACCTTGAGCTGAACGTCGCTTCGCCGATCTGCATCCCAAAGAGCCTTTACCGTGCGCGGCCAATTCGTAACTTTCTGGATTTCATCCACGATAAAAAGCGCCGACTTTGCGCTGGAGCTAATCATGTTACGCGCCTGCTGCCACTCGGTTTGAAGCCACTCGGCGCTCGGCTCAACGGGATCATCTGCGCTTACGAACAAACGGGGCCCGTCGTACTCGGCCAAAGCTTGCGTGAGCATGGTGCTTTTGCCGGTTTGACGTGGGCCAACCACCACTTGAAGCAAGGGGTTTTCCGCCTCAAGCATCCGCTGCTTGATCGTTTGCACCTGTTTGCGCTGGAACATGAGCCTTTTCCGCCCTCTTTGCCGTTCGCGGCTTGCTATTCCGATTTACTCATTATAGTGAGTATTTTTACTCAGTACACTGAGTATTTTCGAGCCTGAGAAGGTGAATGTTCTGTGCATGACGACGCATGGCAGAAGAACAGCTTGTTTGCCAGCAGCCCTTTGCTTTCAGTGCCCGACACGCGCTCTTAAGCTGTTTTCTTACTACGGCGAGAGCGCACTCCTGCCTCAATGGCAACCAGTGCTATACCCAGCCAGATAAGCCCCAAACACACGCCGTGGGCCAAGGTAAATTCTTCCCCGAAAAAGGCAATCGCCAAAATAAGTGACATGGTGGGACTGAGGTATTGCAAAAAGCCAATCATCGTCATGCTAATGCGGTTAGCTGCTGCCGAATACAGCAGAAGTGGTGCAGCAGTTGCAATACCGCTTCCCACCAGTAAAACTAAAAGCAAATTGGGATCCCAAACAGCAATCACACCGGGGTTAGCCGGAGTGAGCTGCCAAAACCAGGGCAGGAGCATACCGGCGGCTAAGCCAATCACGCCTAAAAGCCCCGTGAGCAGCGATTCGAAAGCCATTCCAGGCAAGGCGGGATAACCCCCTTGCTTCTTCACTGCCCCATAAAGGCTAAAACTTATGGCCAGGGCAAGCACGATCCAAATGTCGCCCCCGTGTACCACCAGGAAAAAGACAACCCCGATAAAGGCCAGCACAGTAGCACCAAGCTGCATAGGGGTTAAACGTTCGCGAAAAAGCAGCACACCAAAGGCAATGTTGCATAAAGGGCAGAGGTAGTATCCAACGCTGGTCTCAAGAACATGACCGTTACTTGCGGCCCATACATATACACCCCAGTTCACTGTGACGATAAGCCCGGCAAGTGTAAAAGTGCGAACCGCGCGTGGGTCCCTCAGTAGGTATAAAAAGCGTGTTCGTCTTACCACTACGCAAAGCACGATAAGAAATACCGCCGAAAAGGTCATGCGCCAACTCAGAACCTCTAGAGCCGGCACTGATGAAAGCAGGTTCCAGTACAGCGACATGCAGCCCCAAAGAAGGTAACAAAATACGGCTTCTATGAAACCTATGCGGTCGGTGCTTGCCGGAATAGCTGAAGTGGGCTGTCTGCCTGAAGAGGTCGAAGGAGAGAGCGCAGCTGAATCAACCGGTGCGGTCAAAGAGGGGGACTCAGCTGAAGCAAGCTTAGCCACAACACCGCCCTTGGAAGAGGGGCTCTCTCCAGCGGCGCTGCTATTTTGGGCACCGCCTTGCTCTTGCGGGACCCCCATTTCGCTCACGCCCTACTCCCTTGCGCCGTATTGCTGGTAGTAGGCATCAAGTGCGGTCTTTATTTCTTCGGTAATGACTACGCGACCGGCTACTTCGCGCTGATAAAGGAATTCGCTTACCTCGGCCATGCTTACTATAGAGGCAACGGGAAAACCGTACTTCTCCTCCACTTCTTTCTGGGCAGTTTTGATGCCACCCTTGCCCACCTCCATGCGGTTAAGCGAGACAATAAGGCCAATCACCTGCACATCGGCGGCCGCCTCCAAGATGGGGTAGGTTTCATCGATCGACTTGCCCGAGGTGGTCACATCTTCAACCATTACCACCCGGTCGCCATCGTGCAGCTCACTGCCCAGCAGGTTGCCAGCATCGGCCCCGTGGTCCTTTACTTCCTTGCGGTTAGAGCAGTAGCGCACCTCTTTGCCGTAGAGCTCGTGTAGGGCAATAGCAGTAACGACTGCCAAAGGAATGCCCTTATACGCCGGGCCAAAGACCACATCGAAATCAAGTCCGAAGTTGTCGTGAATGGCACGCGCATAGTATTCGCCCAAACGCTTTAGCTGCTCTCCTGTAACATAGGCGCCCGCATTCATAAAGAAGGGTGACTTACGGCCGCTTTTCAAGGTGAACTGGCCAAACTTCAGCACGTCACTTTCGACCATAAACTCAATGAACTCTTGTTTGTACAGCTCCATAGCACCCTCCTGCTTCGTATTTGTGTATGATAAATCATACTATCAGTGAGCCTGATTTAAGGCTTAGAAGTGCGCGGTCCTTTGCTCGGGTTCCTTGCTCGTATAAATCTAAGTGTGTACCACTCATATTTTCTTCCCTAATTGCTTGCGTCTTTGAGTAGTGGTGCTATAGTAGGCACTTGTAATTAGCACTCGCCTAAGTTGACTGCTAAATG